>JADMJQ010000199.1 GCA_018780415.1 Roseateles sp.
GCCCAGATCGTTGACGACGTCTAAGGAGCTCGTATTGCCAAAGTGGAGGATGTCACCTTCCGCTGGCTGGACGTTCTGGCCCCTCCAATTGCTGTTGTAGCTCATGCGGCCAGACCCCGCTGGATCACCGGGCGCCCTGTTGCCGCCCGTCCAGTACAAATCTCTGGCATCGGCCAGGCCCGCGCTGCATAGGGTGGCGATGGCCAGGCACAGCGGCAATGGGCGCGGCCGGCGGGCGGCTCTGGGCTGCTGCGGCGTGGCTGGATGACGAAGAGGCGATGCTGGCTTGATGTTCATGTTGATTCCCTGGGTAGCAATGGTTTGATGGGCGGACCGGCCGCTGTGTTGAAAGGAGGGGCTGCCCACACGGTTTCAACGAGTGCCAGTTTCTAATGTCGCAACTGCACGCACAATCCGACCTTGGACCCAAGACCAGGTCTCGGGACCTTCCCGGCCCCTGCACCGGCTGCTAGAGTGCGCTGCATGAAACTCTTGCTCGTCGATGACCACCCCCTGGTGCGCGCCGGTGTCGTCGCCGCGCTGCAAAGCCTGGGGGCGCCCGAGCTGATCCTGGAGGCCAGTGACGGCATCGCCGCCATGGACTGCCTGGCCCAGCATCCCGATGTGGACGCGGTGCTGCTGGATCTGCGTATGGCCGGCATGGCGGGCATGGCCTTGCTGGAGCAACTCAAGCGCCACCACCCGCTGCTGCCCAGCCTGGTGCTGTCATCCTCGGAAGACCCCGCCGATGTGCGTCGCGTGCTGAAGGCCGGCGCACGCGGCTATTGCCCCAAGTCCGCCAGCCCGGCCACGCTGCTGGCGGCGCTAACGCTGGTGCTGGGCGGTGAAATCTATGTGCCGCCGCTGATGGCGATGGCACCCGAGGCCGGCCCGGACCAGCCGAACTTGAGCGGCCTGACGCCGCGCCAGCGCGAGGTGCTGCAGGAGCTATGCAATAGCAAGTCCAACAAGGAGATTGCGCGCGAGCTGGGGATGGAGGAGAAGACCGTCAAGGGCCATGTCTCGGCGATCTTCAAGGCCTTGGGCGTGGTGCACCGCCTGCAGGCCGTCGAGGCGGCTCGCGCGGCCGGCTTGGTCAGTCAGACCTTGTCGTATTGATTGATTGTTTTCATCCCATCCATCCCCTCCATCCCAGCCAAAAAATTCATTCAGCCAAGATGAAGGGGATGAGCGGGGTGTAAGCCAATGCCTGAAGCCGCAATCGCATTGCTGGGCCGCAAGGCCTCGCCGACTGCCGCGCGCAACTGCGCTTGCGAGAGCGGCTTGTGCAGCAAGGTCAGGCCCTGGTCCAGCGCGTCCTCGGTGCGCTCGGGGCCGGTGTCGGCGCTCAGCAGCAGGGCCGGGATGTCGCTATTGAATAGCTCTCGAAGCCGGGCAATCGCATCGCTGCCGGTTTCGCCGCCGCCCAAACGGTAGTCGCACAACAGCAGACGCGGCGTGGCGCTAACGCCCATCAGCTGCGGCATCAGCTCGGCCACGCTGGCGGCGCTGACGACGCCCAAGCCCCAGGCCGGCAGCAGGGTGCTCATGGCCAGCCGTATCTCGGCACTGTCATCCAGAACGATGACCAACTCCCCGCTTAGCTGGGGCTGCGCGAGCGGGCCAGGTTCTGCAGCCGGCCCCTCGTCCTGCGGCTCAAGCGTGAGCGTGAACAAGCTGCCCCGGCCCGGCCGTGAGCGCAGCCGCAGCCCCAAGCGCAGCAGGGCGGACAGGCGCTGAACAATCGCCAGACCCAGGCCCAGGCCTTGGCCCGAGCTGTGCAGTTGCACGAACTCATCAAACACCTCGGCGCGGCGCGCCCTGGCAATGCCCACCCCGCTGTCGGCCACCAGCAGCTCGATGCGGCCATGGCGGCGGCGGGCCCGCAGCAGCACGCCGCCTTGGGGCGTGTAGCGCAGCGCATTGGAGAGCAGATTGCGCAGCACCCGCTCCAGCAAGGCCGGGTCGCTGCGTACCGTCAGCGCGGCCGCCGAGCCCTCAATGGGCGGCAGCTCGCAAACAAAGCGCAGACCCTTTGCTTGCGCTTGCAAGCTGTGGTCGGCCGCGATGCGGCTCATCAGCTCGCGCAGATCGACCGTCTGCCACTGCGGTTGCAGCTGCTCGGCGTCCAGCTTGGAGATGTCCAGCAAGGCGTTGAACATCGTCCCCATCGCGTCGACGGCGCTGCTCACATGTTGCAATATCTGCGCTGACTGGGCCGGGCTGGGGTTTTGCTTGAGGGCGCCGACAAACAGCGACAGCGCATGCACGGGCTGGCGCAGATCGTGGCTGGCGGCGGCCAGGAAGCGGCTGCGCGACTGGCTCAGCTTGACGGCCAGGTCTTTCTCCAGCCGCAAGCTCTCGCTCAGATGAGCGAGCTGATGGGTTTGGCGCAGCGAGTCCCACAGCAGGCGCCGCAGGGAAACAGCAAAGTGAATGTAGAGCGTGGAGCCCAAGAGCAGCACGGCCAGGATGGCCCAAGAGTCAATCGCGCCATGCACCAGCACGGCCAGCAACAGCCCCAGCAGGACCGGCCCCACCATGGCGAAATAGGCCGGCAAATAGGCATGTAGGGAATGCAGCGCGGCGGAACTGATGCCTATCATCCAAGCCCATAGCAACATGCGCTGTGCGTCGCTGCCGCCAGGCCAGAAGATATGCACCGCCAGCAGCCACAGCAAGCCGTTGATGGCAGAAGTGCGCGTCACCCGGCGCAGCCAGAGCTGCGCGTTGGCTGTCGTCAGCGGGCTGCGCAACCAGCGCAGGCCCAGCCAGAAATGAAAGGCCATGTTGACGAACTGCAGGCCCAGCCAGCAGGCCGTCCAAGCCGGCGGCGCTGCCTTGTGCAGGCTGGCGGCCACCAGCAACGCCAGCACGAAATTGCCTACGGTCAGGCTCAGATCATTGCTGCGCAGACGCTGCGCCACGTCCAGGCGGACCAGAGCTTGCAGGCGCGTCTCGTCAATCATGGATCGGCATGGCAGAGTTCGAGAGCGTGGGACTGGCGCAGATTGTGCATGCTGCACCTTGACTCAGCCGCATAAAGCGCGGCGGAGCATCCCTATTCTTCGCTCAGTCCTTTGCCGGCACAGCGCGGCGACGCTTGGCAACAGCGCCCACGCCGAGCAAGCCCGCCAGCATCAGGCCCAAGCTGCCGGGTTCCGGCACGGCGGTGACCGAAATCGTGCCGCTGCTGTAGAGCTGGCTGTAGTCCAACTTGGTGCCGACCGCCAAGTTGAAGCCAGTCGCGTCAATGCTCTTGAACGTGCCGCTGCTGGTGCTCCAATCCAGCAGATCAAAACTCTGGCCGGCCTGCGCCACAAAGCCGTTCCAGGACGCCAAGACCAGCTTGCCGCCCATTTTGAAATTGCCGCCGACCACCAATTTGTCGAAGCTGCTGTTCAATAGCGGCGATCCCTCGGCGCAGCTCAAGGCCGTGCAGGCATTGATGCCGCCGATTTCGGCCGTGTAGGTATTGCTGCTGGAAAAGGTGACCGTGCCCTGGATATAGCCATAGCCGGGCGAGTTGCCAATACTGAGGCCGCCCTCGAAGAACATCTTGCCGTCGCCGTTGACGTCGGCCCCGTTGCGCTGCTTGACCTCGGCGGCGAAGGTCGCCACCGAGCCTTCGGTGACGCGCAACTCGGCGTCCTTCTGAACCTCCAGCGTGCCGTAAAAGGTCGTGTTGCTGAGGCCCGAGAGAATGATCTGGCTGCCTGCGCCGGCGACGATGTCGGCGCGCAGCGCCGAGCTGCCGCCGCTGAGGAAGATCTCGCCCTGGTTGCTCAAGGTGCCAGCACGCAGCGTGCCAAAACCATTGATGCTGGCGCCGGCAGCGTTGACCATCGCCTTGCCGTTATTGTCAAAAGTACCGCCGGCCAATTGGATTTGGCCGGCGTTGCTGGCCAAGCCCTGGGTGATCAGCAGCTTGGCGCCGCTGCCGGCGGCCAAGGTGCCGCCGTTGGGGCTGACGATGCGGCCGGCCAAGGTCAGCGTACCGCCCTGCGCTTCGATCACGGCGATGGGATCGATATTGGAGATGTCGCTGGTGATGCGGCCCAGGCCCTGGATCAAGCCATGGTTGCCGATCTGGGCACCGGCCAGGGTGGCCGTATTGGCGCCGAGCAAGATCTGACCCCTGTTGACGAAGCTCTGGTCGATGCGGGTCTGGCCCTTGTCCACCACCAAGCTGCCCAGGTTGAGGAAGCCCGAGCTGATGTTGCCATTGCCGCTGATGGTGCCCAGGCTGGTGTTGAGCAGCACGCCGCTGCCGACCACGGCTCCGCCGTTCAGATTGAGCTGACCGGCGTTGTCCAGCTGGGTGTCGAGCCCAAGCTCCAACTGCCGCCCGGCCAAAAGGTGCCAGCTGCCGCGGTTCTCGTTGACACCGGTGTTGCTGAGGACCAGATCGCCGCCGCTCTGCGTCAGCAGGCCGCTGTTGACGAAGCCGCCCGTGCCGGCTATGCGGCCATGGCCGTTCAGCTCGGTGACGTTGAACAGCAGGCCGGCGCCGCTCAAGCTGCCGCCGGCCAATTGCAGGCTGCCGACATTGCTCAGGCGCGTGCTGGTGCTGAGCGTGCTGCCCTGGCCCACCGTGAGCTGGCCAGACAGATTGGCACTGCCGACCTCCAGCTGGCCGCCGGCCAGGTTCAGGGTGCTGCTGTCGCTCTGCGTCAGCATGCCATCGACGCGCAGGCTCATGGCGCTGGTCAGCGTGGTGTTGCGGGCCAGCAGGCTGGCGTCGGCAAAGCTGGCGTCGCCGCTGAAGTGCAATTGGCCGCCGGTCCAGACAAAGCTGCCGGCATTGCTGGAATCGGCACTATTGACCAGATTCAGCGTGCCGCCGTTCTGGGCGACGGTGCCGCCGGCCTCGATGATGAGCCTGCCGGCGCTCAAGGTCCCGCCGTCCAGCGTATAGCTGCCCGCCTTGCCCACCC
>JADMJQ010000063.1:0-23404 GCA_018780415.1 Roseateles sp.
TCCGCGACGTGATCGCCTTCCCCAAGACCCAGCGCGCGCAATGCCTGCTGACCGGTGCACCGAGCAATGTCGACGACAAGCAGCTCAAGGAGTTGCATATCCGTCTGCGCAATGCAGTGGCGGCGACGCCCAGCGCCTGATTGGTGTTGATAGGCGTTTGAATCAAAGGGCGGCCTCGGCTGCCCTTTTTTTACGCCTCAAACCGACTCAAGCCGCCTCCTGCGGCGCCCGGCGCGGCAGCACCAGGCTGAGCGTCGTGCCGCGGCCGAGCTCGCTGCTGAGTTTGACCTGGCCGCCCAGCAGGCCGGTCACCAGGTTGTAGACGATGTGCAGGCCCAGGCCCGAGCCGCCTTGGCCGAGCTTGGTGGTGAAGAAGGGGTCAAAGGCATGGGCCAGATGCTCGGGCGCCATGCCGCGGCCGTCATCGCTGAGCTCGATCAAGACCTGCTCCTCGCCAATGGCGCTGGCCTTGATGGTGATGCAGCCCGGCTGACCCGGCTCGAAGGCATGCAGCACGGCGTTGTTGACGATGTTCATGAAGACCTGAATCAAGGGGCCGGGGTAGCTGCGCATCAGCAGGCCGGCCGGCACTGCTTCAGCCAGGCGGGCGCCGCGGTTTCATGCAGCACCTCCTGCAGATCGAAGTCGCGCAGCTGGTAGCTGGACTGGTCCACGGCGACCTGCTTGAAGCTGCTGATCAGCTCGGCCGCACGACCCAGGCTGGCCTCCAGCATCGCGCTGGCCTCACGCAGCCCGTCCAAAAACTGCTGCAAGGTCTTGCGCCGCAGCCCGTCGGCGAACGCCGCCTCGAACTGCTTTTGGCGTGCCGCCAAGGTGGTGGCCATCAGCATCGCATTGCCGATCGGCGTGTTCAGCTCATGCGCGATGCCGGCCACCAGGCTGCCTAAAGAAGCGAGCTTTTCGGTCCGCACCAGCTCAACCTGCGCATGCTTGAGCACGCTCAGCGCTTCGTCCAACTCCCGGTTGCGGCGCGCCAACTCGGCCGTGCGCTCGGCCACACGGGCTTCCAGGCTGGCGTTGAGCTGCTGCAGCTCGGCGGCGATGCGGTTTTTCTCGGTGACGTCGAGGTAACTGGCCAGTACCGTGTGCCGGCCCTGCACGTCGACATGGCGGCCGGACACCTCGCACTCGCGCACCGAGCCGTCCGCGTGACGCAGCAGCGCCTGTCTGGCCAGGGCGTAGTCGTGCTCCACCATTTCGTCGACAAAGCGTTGACGCTCGTTCTTGTCGACCCAGAAGTCAAAACTGGTGCTGGGTCGCCCCTCGCAACTGCCGGGCGCGTAGCCGAAGGCGCGATACCAGGCCTGGTTCCAGAAGGTCGGCGAAGCGGCGCCGTCCACCAAGGGCGTGCGCCCCATTGGCAGCGGCGCGGACTCGAACAAGGCGGTGAAGCTCTGCTCGCTTTGGCGCAGCTGCGCCTCCACGGTCTTCAGCTCGGTGATGTCGGTGGCGACGGCCAGCACCAGGCGGCCGCCGCCATGGCCGATCAGCCGACTCGAGTAGGTGAGCCAGAGCGGCCGGCCCTGCGCGTCTTGGGTGTGCACCAGTTCGGCCGGCAGGCGACCGCTGAGCTCCAGCTCGCGCCCTTTGGCTCGCAGATCGTCCATACATGCCACCAGGCCAAACTCGACCGGGTTGCGGCCGATTGCCGCTTGCGCCGACACGCCAAGCGCTTCAGCGAAGGCCGGGTTGACGTCCACATAGCGGCCATCTTGGAAGCTGGCCAAGGTGATCGGGTGCGGGAAGGCCTCAAAAATCATCCGAAAACGCTGTTCTGTGGTCTCCAAGGCCTGGGCCATCTGATTGAACGAATGCGCCAGCTCGCTGATCTCATCATTGCCGGTTACCGGCGCGCGGGCGTGGCTGTCGCCTGCCTGCAAACGCTGCTGGGCCAGGCGCAGCTGCATCAGCGGGCGCAGCGCGACATGGCGCAGCAGCGCGGCGCCGAGCAGGGCAAGCAGCGCGCAGACCAGCAGGCCGAGCATGCCGCGGTGCTGCAACTGGCTAGCCCGCTCAAACAAGCTCGCCTCGGGCAGCGCGTAAATCACCTGCCAGCCCGGCTCCGGCATGCGCTTGGCCAGCGCGTACCAGACCGTGCCGTTGATGGCAATGCGGCTGAGCGCGGTGTCATGCTGCTGCGCAGCCAAGGTCTCGATCACCGCCAGCGCTTGCGGCTGGCTGGCGGCGTCGGCCGCTTGCAGGGCAGTGCCCGGCTCGCCCAGGCCGCCGGCGAGCAGGCGGGACTGGCTGTCTAGCACCATCAATTGGGCGTCGCGCTGGGCAGCGTTGCCGATCGCAAAGCTCAGCAACTGTGCCAGCTTCAGGTGCGCCAGCAAGGCGCCGACCTGACGCCCGCGCGGGTCGAACACCGGTGTGCACAGCGGCAGCACCAGCTCGCCCGAGGCGGCGCTGATCAGCGCGGACGGGTCCGTCTCAGCGCACCCCGCCAGCTCAGGCAGGGGCACAAACCGAAAGGACTCGAAGCGCTCGCTGGCCCCTTCCCAGCGCCGCAAGGCGGGCTCGATCTGCGCCATGTCGGCGCCTGCCAACGGGGCTGAATGCGCCAGCACGCGCAGCGCGTCACGCGCATCGCCCAGGCTCAGGAGTAGCCGCTCGGCGCCTTGCGCCAAGGTCGCCTGCGCGCGCTCTTGTTGCTCGGCCAACAGCGACTTGTGCATCAGCAGGCTGCCGCCATAAAGCGCCGCGCCGCCCAGGGCCAACATCGGTGCGATCACGCTGACGACAATTCTTGAAAGCAGCTTCATGAGTCCACAGGTGTCACAAATTGAGTCACAGACAGAGTCACAAACGAGGGCACAAGCGACGGTACAAACGACAGGCCTGCTGTTTGACTATAGATGCAGGCCCGCGGGCACGGCGCTCACAACTCTCCGCTATGCTTTGGCCATGACCTTAAGCTACAAAATTCCAGAATCCGTGTTGGTGGTGATCTACACCCCCGCGCTGCAGGTGCTGATGCTGGAGCGGGCCGACAAGCCCGGTTTTTGGCAGAGCGTGACCGGCTCCAAGGACACGCTGGATGAGCCCTTGGCAGACACTGCGCGCCGTGAGGTGTTCGAAGAAACCGGCATTGCGGCGTCGCCCGAGCAACTGCGCGATTGGGGCTTGGTCAATCGTTACGAGATCTACCCCGTCTGGCGTCACCGTTATGCGCCCGAGGTCACGCACAATAGCGAGCATGTGTTTGGCCTGCAGGTGCCCGCCGGCACGGCCGTGCGCCTGGCGCCACGTGAGCATTTGCAATACCGCTGGCTGCCCTGGCGCGAAGCGGCCGACCTGTGTTTTTCGCCTTCCAATGCCGAGGCAATTTTGCATCTGCCGACCTTGCTGGAGACCTCGGCATGACGCAGGGCAACGCCTTCAGTCACTCGGTGTTGCCCAGCAACAGCCAGTTCACCCGCCCGCATCTGCGGGTTGCGACCTACAACATCCACAAGGGTGTGCGCGGCATGGGGCCGCAAAAGCGGCTGGAGATTCACAACCTCAGTATGGGCGTCCAGGCGCTCAACGCCGACCTGGTGTTTTTGCAGGAGGTGCGGCACTTCCATCACCGCGAGGCCAAGGAGTTTCAACGCACCTGGTTTGGCTGGCCCGAGCAGGGGCAGGCCGAGTTCCTGGCACCCAAAGGCTACGAGGTCGCTTATCGCACCAATGCGGTGACCAAGCATGGCGAGCATGGCAATGCGCTGTTGTCGCGTTTTCCGCTCGGCGATGTGGGTCATCATGACGTGTCCGATCACCGCTTCGAGCAGCGCGGCCTGCTGCATGTGCCGGTGCGCTGGGAGGGCCTGGAGATCCATACCGTGGTGGCGCATTTGGGCCTGTTCCACAGCGGCCGGGTGCGCCAGATCGAGCGCCTAGCCGAGTTCATAGGCAACCATGTGCCGGCCGATGGTTTGCTGGTGGTGGCAGGGGATTTCAACGACTGGGGCGAGCGGCTTGATGGGCCCATGCATGAGTTTGGCCTGCACCGGGCCCGCTCCCCGCTGGGGCGCTCGCGCCATGCCACCTTCCCCTCGCGGCTGCCGTTCTTTTCGCTGGACCGCATCTATATGCGCGGTCTCCGCTGCGTGTCCATGCAGGTGCCCAAGGGGCCGGCCTGGGCCCGCATGTCCGATCATTTGCCCTTGCTGGCGGAGCTGGAACTGTCAGAGGGCTGATGGACAAGGCAGCAGATCCGGATTCGCTGCGCGCCTGGCGCGGCATTCCAATGGCGGAGTTTGTCGGCGGCAATCAGCTGCGGCTTTTACGTGGGGGTGACGAGTTATTTCCCGCCCAGGCGGCCGCCATTGAAGCGGCCATGCATGAGGTCTGGCTGGCGACCTATATATTTCATTTCGATGCTGCCGGCGCGGCGCTGGCGGCGCAACTGGTGGCGGCTGCCCGGCGTGGTGTGCGGGTGAGGGTGGTGGTCGACGGCTTCGGATCACGCGCCAGCCTGCCTTGGCTGGCCCAGCAGTTCGATGGCTCGGGCGTGGCGCTGGCGGTGTTTCGCCCGATCGACCGCTGGTACAGCTGGCTGCAGCCGGGGCAGTTGCGGCGCCTGCATCAGAAGCTTTGTGCGGTTGACCTGGACCATGCTTTTGTCGGCGGCATCAACATCATCGACGATCGGGTTGACCTCAATCACGGCGCCACCGAGCAGCCCCGCTTGGATTTCGCGGTCGCGGTGAGCGGCCCCTTGGTGCGAACCGTGGCGCAGGCGGCGCGCGCGCTGTGGACGCGCGCTCAGCTCGGCGACGACTTTGGCCAGGAATTGCTGGCCCTCGCTCGCAGCAGCGAGCCGAAGGCGCGCTTGATGCGACTTTGGCGTGGGGTGCGCATGCCCAGGTCAGCGTCCATGGCGGCGCGGCGCGGGGATGGCGGCGGCGCGCAGCAGGCGCAGAACGCCGGCAAGGATCCGGTCTACGCCGCTTTTGTGCTGCGTGACAACTTGCGCCGGCGCCGCACCATCGAGCGCGCCTATGTGGACGCGATCCGCTCGGCCGAGGCGCGCGTTGATTTGATGACGCCGTACTTCTACCCCGGCCATGCCTTCCGCAAGGCCTTGCGGGACGCGGCCAAACGCGGCGTGAAGGTGCGCCTGCTTTTGCAGGGCAAGCTCGATTACCGCATTGCCGGCATGGCCGCGCAGGCGCTCTATGCGGAGCTGCTCGGTCATGGCGTCAGCATCTATGAGTACATGCCTGCCTACCTGCACGCCAAGGTCTGCGTGGTCGATGAGAGCTGGGCCACGGTGGGCAGCTCCAATATTGACCCGCTCTCGCTGCTGCTGAATCTGGAGGCCAATGTGATCGTGCGTGACGCCGAGTTTTCGCGCGCCGTGGCGGCTCAGTTCGACGTCGCGGCCGCAGTCTCGCGCCAGGTCGACAAACAGTATCTGGACGGCGGCATGCGCGCCATGCTGCGCCGGGGCCTGGTGGCCTGGATGGCCTATGTGTATTTGCGAGTGGCCGGGGCGACCGGGCGCTATTGAGTGTTGTTGAGTGTTGCTTAGCGCCCGGCGGTCCGCGCGAATTTAGTCCAGCACCACCAAGCCGCCGACGTTCTGCACCAGCGCCGTCAAGGCGCCGCTGCCGACCAGCTCGAAGGCATGTTCAATGTCCGGCGCCATGTAATGGTCGGTCGGCATGGGGGGGCAGGTCTTGCGCACCAGCGCGTGCACCTGCTCAAGAGCGGCCGAGCTTTGCAGCGGCCGCAGGAACTCGAAGCCCTGTGCGGCGGCGAGCAGCTCGATGCCGATGATGTGGGCGCTGTTGTCCAGCATATTGCCCAAACGGCGCGCGCCGAAGGTGGCCATAGACACATGGTCCTCCTGGTTGGCGCTGGTCGGCAGGCTGTCGACGCTGGCCGGGTGGGCGAGTGATTTGTTCTCGCTGGCCAGGGCGGCGGCGGTCACATGCGCAATCATGAAGCCCGAGTTCAGCCCGGCATTGGCCGTCAGAAAAGCCGGCAGGCGCGACACGCTGGTGTCGATCAGCATCGCGATGCGGCGCTCCGCGATCGCGCCGACCTCGGCGATCGCGCAGGCCAGCGCGTCGGCCGCAAGAGCCACCGGCTCGGCGTGGAAATTGCCGCCGCTGACCATGGCGCTCGAGCCGTCTTGGTTGGCAAAAACCAAGGGGTTGTCGGTGACGGCATTGGCTTCGCGCAAGAGTACGTCGCGCACATAACGGCTTTGGTCCAGGCACGCGCCCATCACCTGGGGTTGGCAGCGTAGGCAGTACGGATCCTGCACGCGCTCATCACCCTCTTGGTGCGAGGCGCGGATGGCGCTGCCGGCCAGCAGCTGGCGGTAGGCGGCGGCCGTTGCTATCTGGCCGGGTTGGCCGCGCACCGCGTGGATGCGGGCATCAAACGGGCCGTCGCTGCCGCGTGCGGCGTCCAGGCTCAGGGCGCCGCTGACGATGGCCGCCGCGAACAGGACTTCAAAGCGCAGCAGACCTTCCAAGGCCAGCGCGGTGCTGGTCTGGGTGCCGTTGATCAGCGCCAGGCCTTCCTTGGCCTGCAGGACCAGCGGCGCGATGCCGTGTTTTTGCAGCTCGGCCAGGGCGGGGCGGCGTTCACCGTCGACCAGCATCTCGCCCTCGCCCAGCAGGGCCAAGGTCATATGGGCCAGCGGCGCCAGGTCGCCCGAGGCGCCGACCGAACCTTGTGCCGGCACATAAGGGATCAAGCCGGCATTGAAGACCGCCAGCAAGCTGTGCACGACTTCCTCCCGCACACCGGAATGGCCGCGCGCCAGTGAGGCCGCCTTGGTGGCCAGCATCATGCGCACGACGCCGGGCTGCAGCGGCGCGCCGACGCCGACGCAATGCGAGCGGATCAGGTTGAACTGCAGCGTGGCCAGGTCTTCCTTGCTGATGCGGGTAGAGGCCAGTTTGCCGAAGCCGGTGTTGACGCCGTACACGGGCGCGTCGCCGGCGGCGGCCTTTTGCACCACGGCGGCTGCGCGGCGGATGATTTCGGTGCTGCTGGCGTGCAGGCTCAGCTGGACATTGCCGTTACGGATTTGGCGCAGTTGGTCCAGCGTGATCTGGCCGGGGGTGATTTCGAGTGCGTTCGACATGTGCTTGTTCCTGTACTTTTCTATTCAACGATCCAACATGGGCATGTTCAGCCCACGCTCGTGCGCCGTCGTTTTGGCAATTTCGTAGCCGGCATCGGCATGGCGCATCACGCCGGTGCCGGGGTCGTTCCAGAGCACGCGGGCCAGGCGCTTGGCCGCCGCATCGGTGCCGTCGGCGACGATCACCACGCCGCTGTGCTGGCTGAAGCCCATGCCGACGCCGCCGCCATGGTGCAGGCTGACCCAGGTAGCGCCCCCGGCGGTGTTCAGCAGGGCGTTCAGCAGCGGCCAGTCGGAGACCGCGTCCGAGCCGTCTTGCATGCTTTCGGTCTCGCGATTCGGGCTGGCGACCGAGCCGCTGTCGAGGTGGTCGCGGCCGATCACGATCGGCGCCTTCAGCTCGCCCGACTTGACCATCTCGTTGAAGGCCAGGCCGGCGAGATGGCGCTCGCCCAGGCCCAGCCAGCAGATCCGTGCCGGCAGGCCCTGGAAGGCGATCCGTTCCTTGGCCATATCCAGCCAGCGGTGGACATGGGCGTGGTGAGGGAACAGCTCCTTGATCTTGGCGTCGGTCTTGTAGATGTCTTCCGGGTCGCCGCTCAGCGCCACCCAGCGGAAGGGGCCGCGGCCTTCGCAGAACTGCGGGCGCACATAGGCGGGCACAAAACCGGGGAAGTCGAAGGCATTCTTGACGCCTTGTTCCAGCGCCACCTGGCGGATATTGTTGCCATAGTCGACGGTCGGGATGCCCATGGCTTGGAACAAAAGCATGGCCTTGACGTGCACCGCGCAGCTTGCTGCCGCCGCGGCCTTCAGCTCGGCATGCTGGGCCGGGTCGGCCGCGGCCGCCTTCCATTGCTCAACCGACCAGCCGGCCGGCAAATAGCCATTGATCAGGTCGTGGGCGCTGGTCTGGTCGGTGACCAAATCAGGCTTCACGCTGGCTTCGGTCTTGCAGCGCTCGGCCAAGGCCGGCAGGATGGTGGCGGCATTGCCCAGCAGTGCGATCGAGATCGCCTTGCCTTCGGCGGTGTATTTTTTGAGCCGGGCCAATGCGTCGTCGAGGTCGCTGGCTTGCTCATCCACATAACGGGTCTTGATGCGGAAATCGATGCGGCTTTGTTGGCATTCGATGTTCAGCGAGCAGGCGCCGGCAAAGGTCGCCGCCAGCGGCTGCGCGCCGCCCATGCCGCCCAGGCCGGCAGTTAGGATCCAGCGACCAGTCCATGGGTTGGCCCCTCGGTCGTCGGGTACGCCGTCCGATCCCCCGAGGGGATCCTGCCCGGCTTGGGACGGCCCGGCGCTCGGGCGCGACCCGCCGTAATGCTGCTTGCCGGCTTCGGCGAATGTTTCGTACGTGCCTTGCACGATGCCCTGCGTGCCGATGTAGATCCAGCTGCCGGCCGTCATCTGGCCATACATCATCAAGCCCTTGCGGTCCAGCTCGTTGAAATGCTCCCAGTTGGCCCAGTGCGGCACCAGATTGCTATTGGCAATCAAGACCCGCGGCGCGTCCGCGTGGGTCGGGAAGATGCCGACCGGCTTGCCCGATTGCACCAGCAGGGTCTCGTCGTCGTTCAGCTTCTTCAGTGAGTCAAGAATGGCCTCGAAGCAATCCCAGTTGCGGGCGGCCTTGCCGATGCCGCCGTAGACCACCAGCGCGTCCGGGTTCTCGGCCACTTCGGGGTCCAGATTGTTTTGCAACATCCGGTAGGCGGCTTCGGTCAACCAGCTCTTGCAGGTCAAGGCGTTGCCGGTGGGGGCGCGGACAAGGCGTGGCTGGGCTTTGCTGGGGGCGGGCTTGTTGCTCATAGAGACTCCTGCTGATGAACCGGAAGTTTTCCGAATGTCGGGCAATGTACTTGTCTATACAAGTACAGTCAAGTAGCATGCGGCCATGCCAAGAAAAAACAGCTCGGCGCCAGCGCCGCAGTATTTGAAGGTCAAGAATCATTTGCGCGAGCGCATCGCCTCCGGCCATTGGGTGGCGGGCGACTTGCTGCCGTCGGAGGCGGAGTTGGTGGCCTTGTTCGAGGTCAGCCGCATGACCGTCAACCGGGCCCTGCGCGAGCTGAGCCAGGAAGGGCTGGTCGAGCGGCTGCAAGGCGTGGGCACGTTTGTGGCCCAGCTGCACCGCATCTCGTCGACGCTGAATGTGCGCGATGTGCATGATGAGATCTTGCAGCGCGGCCACCAGCACCAGGCCAAACTGCACAGCCTGGAGACGCAGCCGGCGGACGCCCAACAGGCGGCTGACTTTGGCTTGGCCCCGGGGAGTGGTTTATTCCACAGCGTGATCGTGCATTTTGAGAACGGCGTGGCGATCCAGTGCGAAGACCGCTGGGTCAACCCTGCTTGTGCGCCGGCCTACCTCAGCCTGGACTTCAGCCAAACCACACCGACCAACTACCTGCTCGAAGTGGCCCCCTTGTCGGAGGCGCGTTACACGATAGAGTCACTGCTGCCGTCGGCGCTGGAGGCCAAGTTGCTGGGCATTTCCAGACGCGACCCTTGTCTGGTCGTCAAGCGCCGCACCTTCAGCCGCGGCCAAACCGTCACCACGGTGCGGCTCACCCACCCGGGTTCGCTTTATGTTCTTGAGGGGAGTTTTCAAGCATGAGTTGGAGTCAGATCAAGGCGTCGGATGTCGCACCCCAGGCCTGGCGCAATGGCGGTGGCCAGACCCGCGAGCTGCTGGCCTGGCCGCATCCGGCCGATTGGGCCTTGCGCATCAGCGTGGCCGATATCGAGCGTGATGGGCCGTTCTCACCCTTTGACGGCGTGCAACGTTGGTTCGGCGTGCTGCAAGGCGAGGGAGTGCGCTTGGCGGATTGGGAGCTGCGGGCCGGCGATGAATTGATCAGCTTCGACGGCGGCTTAGCCCCGCCTTGCGAATTGATCGGCGGCAGCACGCGCGACTTCAATCTGATGCATCGGCGTGGCCGCGGCCTGATGCAGGTGAAGTCTGCCGCCAGCACCCCCGCAAACTGGCAGCCGCAAGGCCGCTGGGTTGGCCTTTTTAGTGCAGCGGGCGGGCGGCTGGTTCATGGTGGGCGGGCGATGAACTTGGGCTCCATGAGCCTGGCCTGGTGCGAGGACCCTGCGGCGCAAGCCTGTAGTTTTGAAAGCCAAGGCGCGGCCTGGTGGATGACCTGGAGCGAGAAGTAACTATGAGCAGCAGCGTTTTCAAACTCTGGACCCATGCGCGCCTGGCCACCCTGGCCGGCGACGCCAAAGAGAACCCCTGGGGCTGGGTCGAGAACGGCGCCATGTTGTCGCAGGGTGAGCATCTGCTCTGGGCCGGCGATATTGCCGACCTCGACGGCGAGTTTCGCAAGGGCCTCGCGCAGGAGATCGACCTGGGCGGCGCCGTTGTCACGCCGGGCTTGATCGACTGCCACACCCATCTGGTCTACGGCGGCCAGCGCGCGGCCGAGTTCGAGCAGCGCTTGCTTGGCGCCACATACGAAGAGATCGCGCGCGCCGGCGGCGGCATACGGGCCAGCGTTGCCGCCACCCGAGCCGCCAGCGAGCACCAGCTCTATGCCCAAGCGGCGCACCGCGTCTTGAATCTGCTCAAGGAGGGCGTGACGACGATCGAGGTCAAATCCGGCTATGGCCTGACCCAGGCTTCCGAGGCCAAGATGCTGCGCGCGGCGCGCCGGCTCAAGGGCCTGGGTGTCGATGTGCGCACCAGTTACTTGGGCGCCCATGCCGTGCCGCCGGAGTTCGAGGGCCGCCAAGACGCCTATGTGACGGCGCTGATCGAATGGATGACGCCGCTGCACCGTGAAGGTTTGATCGACGCGGTCGACGCCTTCTGCGAAGGCATAGGCTTCACGCCGGCGCAAACCCGGCGCGTTTTTGAGGCGGCTAGAGGCCTGGGTCTGCCGGTCAAGTTGCATGCCGAGCAACTCAGCGACCAGGGCGGCAGCCAACTGGCGGCCGAATTCAAGGCCCTTTCTTGCGACCATCTGGAGCATCTGAGCGCGGCCGGTGTGCAGGCCATGGCCGCCAGCGGCACGGTGGCGGTGCTGCTGCCGGGTGCTTACTACTTCTTGCGCGAGACCAAGCTACCGCCGGTGCAGGCGCTCCGAGATGCGGGCGTGCCGATGGCCATTTCCACCGACCACAACCCCGGCACGTCGCCGACGCTGTCCCTGCTCTTGATGCTGAATATGGCCTGCACCCTGTTCCGGCTGACGCCCGAAGAAGCGCTGCGCGGCGTCACCGTCAATGCGGCGCGTGCGCTGGGCTTGAGCGACCGCGGCCAGTTGGCGGCCGGCCAGCGCGCCGATTTTTGCGTTTGGGATGTTGAGCATCCGAACGAGCTGGCCTATTACTTTGGCCGAAACCCCCTGAAGCGCGTTGTGCGGGGCGGCAGGGAGCGAGCATGAAAGAAGTGATGGACAACACCCCCGTATTCAAGCTGAGCCAGGGCTGCACGCCGCTGCTGATCAGCATGCCGCATGTCGGCTCGGCCCTACCGGCCGATCAGGCTCGGCGTTATCAGCCGCGCGCCTTGGCCAGCGAAGACACCGACTGGCATCTGCAACAGCTCTATGGCGAGATCGCCGCCGACTTAGGCGCCGGCTTGATCGTCCCGCATTACTCGCGCTTTCTGATCGACCTGAACCGCCCGCCCGAGGACACGCCGATGTACCCCGGAGCGGCCAACACCGAGCTGTGCCCGACGCGTTTTTTCACCGGCGAGCCGCTTTACCTGCCCGGCCAGGAGCCCAACCGCGCCGAACAGCTGCGCCGCCGCGAGCTCTATTGGCTGCCTTATCACCGTGCCTTGAATGCCGAGTTGCAACGCCTGAAGGCCTTGTTCGGCTATGCCTTGCTGTTCGACGCGCACAGCATCTGCTCCGAGCTGCCCTGGTTGTTTGAAGGACGCTTGCCGGATCTGAACCTGGGCACGGTGGAGGGGCGTTCCTGCGCGCCCGGCCTCAGGGCCAAGTTGAGTGGCGTGTTGGCCCAGCAAAGCGACTACACGCAGGTGGTCGATGGTCGCTTCAAGGGGGGCTTCATCACCCGCCATTACGGCCAGCCCGAGCAGCGGCAACATGCGGTGCAGTTGGAGATGTGCTGGCGCTGCTATATGGAAGAAGAGGCCGCGCCCTTTCTCTACGATGCAGCGCGCGCGGCGGCGGTGCAGCCGCTGCTCAAGGCCTTGCTGAGCGAGATGGCTGCCTGGAAGCCCGCAGCATGAAAGCAGCAGTTTTTTGGGCCGCTCAGGCCTGGGTCGATGGGCGCTGGCAGCAAGAGGTGTCCCTCAGCGTCGGGGCCGACGGTTGCTGGCAAAGCATCGAGGCCGGTGTGCCGATGAGTGAGGGCATGCAGGCGCTGGCCGGCCCGGTGATGCCGAGCCTGGTCGATACCCACAGCCACGCATTTCAGCGCGCCTTTGCCGGCCTGGCCGAGCGGCGCGACAGTGGCGATGATGATTTCTGGTCCTGGCGTGACCGCATGTACGGCTTGGCTTTACGCATCACGCCGGCCCAGCTGCAGGCGATTGCCACCCAGCTGTATGTGGAACTGCTGGCCGGTGGCTACACCCAGGTCTGCGAGTTCCACTATCTGCACCATCAGCCGGACGGCAGCGCCTACCCGGACGAGTTGGCGATGAGCTGGGCCTTGGCCGACGCGGCGGCCGCGGCCGGCATTGGCTTGACGCTGCTGCCGGTGCTGTATGCGCGCTCGGGCTTTGGCGCTGATGGCCTGCGCGATGATCAGCGCCGTTTCAAGACCGATGCCGACTGGGTCTGGCGCGCCAGCCAGCGCGTCAATAGGGCAGGGCGGCCCTTGCTGAATGCCGGCGTGGCCCTGCATTCCTTGCGCGCCGCCAATGCCGACGACATCCGCAGTTTGCAGGCCTTTGTCGGTGATGCGGAGGTTCCCATTCACATTCACATTGCCGAGCAGCAACAAGAAGTGCGCGACTGCCTGTCCGCCACCGGCCAACGGCCCATGCAGTGGCTGTGCAACGCGCTCAAGCCCGATGCGCGTTGGCAATTGGTGCATGCGACGCACAGCACGGCAGATGAAATCGATCAGGTCGCCAGCAGTGGCGCCGGTGTCGTCATTTGCCCCGGCACCGAGGGCAATTTGGGCGATGGCTTGATCGACTTGCCCGGCTGGCTGGCGGCCGGTGTGCCGATCAGTATTGGCTCGGACAGCCATGTCACGCGCGCCTGGGGTGAGGAGTTGCGCTGGCTGGAATATGGCCAGCGCCTGGGCCTGCAGCGGCGCAATGTGGCGGCGCTGCCGGGCACTCAGCCCAGCACGGCGGCGCGTTTGTTCGAGGCCGCAAGAGCCGGCAGCGCGGCTCCGGCGGGGTTCAAGCAATGGGGATTGGAAGTGGGCGCACGGGCCGACTTTTTGGTCTTGGACGGCGATGCCAGCGGGCTATTGGGTTTGCCGACCGACTACTTGCTCGACGGCTTGGTCTTTTCTGCACAGGGTCAGGTCTTGCGTGAGGTCTATGTGGCCGGGCAAGTGGTGCTGCGGCATGGCCGGCATGTGGGGCAGGATGCCATCGCAGCAGGCTTCAGGGAGGTTATGGCCGAGTTGCGGTGAATAGGGCTAACGCAAACAAAAAATGCGACCCGTGGTCGCATTTTTCGTATTTCTGGCGGAAGCTGTGAGATTCGAACTCACGGAGGGGATAAACCCTCGCTAGTTTTCAAGACTAGTGCCTTAAACCGCTCGGCCAAGCTTCCTGTGTTTGTTTTTAACAAGACAGTGATTCTAGCCCGGCTTTTGCGCTTGCTTGCATTTCACCGAGATCAACTCCAGCACCTCACCACGTTCAACCCGGGCTGCGCTGAGTCTGCCGCCCCAGACGCAGCCGGTGTCAAGCGCCAGCAGATGGGGCCGCTGCAGCAAACCCAGCGTGGACCAATGACCAAAGGCCATCGGTACTTCGGCCGTGCGTCGGCCGGGGGCGTCAAACCAGGGATGGAAGCCTGGCGGTGCGCCGTCGGCGCCGTCCTTGGTCTTGAAATCCATCTGACCACCCGCACCGACAAAACGCACGCGGGTCAGCGCATTGACGATGCAGCGCAGGCGCGCCATGCCGCTCAGCCCCTCGCTCCAAAGCGCCGGCTCATCGCCATACATCTGCTGCACGAAGTCGGCCAGGCCCGGGCCGCGCAGCATGGCCTCGACCTCGCCGGCCAGCGCCATGGTTTGCTCGGCCGTCCATTGCGGCAGCACGCCGGCATGCACCATCAACCAGCCCTGCTCATGGCAGGCCATGCGCCGATGCCGCAGCCAATGCAAGAGTGCGTCTCGGTCGGGGGCGTCAAGAATGTCCAGCAGCGTGTCGTTGCGGTGCGGTTTCTTGGCCCCGTGGGCGATGGCCAAGAGGTGCAGATCATGATTGCCCAGCAGGCAGGTCGCCGAGTCACCCAGTGCTATCAGTAAGCGCAGGGTGGCCAAGGAGGACGGGCCGCGGTTGACCAGATCGCCCAGCAGGTAGATGTGGTCACGCGAGGGCGAGAAGTCGATCTTGTCCAACAGGCGCTTGAGCGCGTCGCAACAGCCTTGCAGGTCACCAATCAGATAGTTCATACCGGGATTGTGCGGCTTCCATCGTCATGGGCATCTGCTACCCTTGGCGCCTCTTGTTATTTGCTGCGTTTGCCGAGGATGGGCCTGTTCTATCCTTGCCGGCGCTCCCAATGGATACTGCCTTTCTTATTTTCTTGTTGTTTTTGAATGCTTTCTTTGCGATGTCGGAAATGGCCTTGTCGGCCAGCCGCAAGGCGAGATTGCAGGTTTTGGTGGAGGCAGGGGAGCCCGGCGCAAGGGCCGCGATGGATTTGCACGACAACCCGACCAAGTTCTTGTCCACGGTGCAGGTCGGCATCACGTCGATCGGAGTGTTGAACGGCATCGTCGGCGACGCTGCCTTCTCGGGCCCCTTGGCGCTCTGGCTGGGTGAGAAATTCGGCCTGCATGGTGGCGCTGTGGAGATCACCTCAACCGCCATGGTGGTGATGATCATCACCGTGGTGACCATCATCTTTGGCGAGCTGGTGCCCAAGCGGATTGGTCAGATCTACCCGGAAACGGTGGCCCGACGGGTCGCGCCGGCGATGAATTTTTTGTCGGCGGCGGCGCGACCCCTGGTGAAGTTTTTGAGTTTCAGCACCGAGGCGATTTTGGGTTTGATGGGGCAGGGCGGGCGGGTTCAACGCGGTGTGACCGAGGAAGAGATCGCCGCCAGCCTGGATGAGGGCCGCGAGGCCGGCGTGATCGAAGAGCAAGAGCATCAGATGGTGCGCAATGTGTTCCGGCTCGACGAGCGTGAGATCGGCTCGATGATGATTCCGCGCGGCGAGATCGCCTGGCTGGACGTGACGGACAGTCCGCAACAGGTGCTGGAAGTGCTGCGCGGCCATGGCTACAGCCGCTACCCGGTCTGCCGCGAGGGCTTGAACGAGGTGCTGGGCATTGTGTCCACGCAGGTGTTGTTGCAGCGGGCGCTGAGTGGCGCGCCGCTGTCGCTGTCGGAGGACCTGGAGGCGCCGGTGTTCGTGCCCGAGACGCTGTCGGGTATGGAGTTGCTGGAGCAGTTCCGGGTCTCGGACGCGCCGCTGGTGTTTGTGGTCGATGAGTACGGCGAGGTGCAGGGCGTGATCTCGGTGCGCGACGTATTGGAAGCCATCGCGGGCGAATTCAATGCCCCCGGTGATGGAGATGCCTGGGCGGTGCAACGCGAGGATGGGAGTTGGCTGCTGGACGGCCTGATCCCGGTGCCGGAGCTGAAGGACCGTCTGGAGCTGAAGGAGCTACCCGAAGAGGATCGTGGGCGCTACAACACCCTGGCCGGCATGGTGATGCTGCTGCTGGGGCGCTTGCCGCGCACGGCCGATGTGGTGGAGTGGAATGCTTGGCGCTTCGAGGTCGTGGACCTCGATGGCAAGCGTGTTGACAAAGTGTTGGTCAGTCGTCTGGCCGTAGATAAAGAGAGTGAAAAATGAGTGCTAGCCCCCTGATGTATGGCAATTTGACGCCATTGGACCGCGTCGCGCACAAGAACCTGCGCCTGAAAACCGAACTGCCTACCTTGGACCGAGTGAAGGGCATGAATTCGATGTTCTTGGCCGTGGTTGAGTTTGCCGAGGCCTGCAAGGAATATCCAATCGTGTTTGTGCGCGTTGGTGACCAGCCTGCCGAGGGCGCTGCGCCGGTGGTGGCTCCGCTGGCCGTGATGGGTCTGAAGCCCGCCAGCAATCTGTTCATCAAGGACGGCAAATGGGGCGGCAATTACGTGCCCGCTTATCTGCGCCGTTACCCTTTTGCAATGGCCCGCATCGAGCAAGATTCGGACACCATCGCGGTTTGTTTTGACAGCGAATGGGCCGGTTTCTCCGAGACCGAAGGCACCTCGCTGTTTGCGGCCGATGGTCAGCCGACCGAGTTCTTGCTGAACGCCAAGACCTTCTTGGAAAACTTCGAGCAAGAGTCCGAGCGCACGCGTGCGTTCTGCCAGATGTTGGTCGAATTGGACCTGCTGCGCGATATGCGTTTCGAGGCGACCTTGGCCAGCGGCGAGAAGATCGACGTTGAAGGCTTCCTGGCTGTCGACGAGCAAAAGCTGGCCGAGTTGGCCGACGACAAGGTGGTGCAGTTGCATCGCAATGGGCTGCTGTCGCTGCTGGAAATGCACCGCGTTTCAATGGGCAATATGAATCGCCTGGCAACGCTTGAGGGCGCCACGGCCGCCTGATTGACCATTGCGCCCGTCAGGCCGGCCGCAATGGTCGCCGACGGGCCCTAGCCAATGGTCGGCACCTGTTCGGCCCGGCGAGTCCGCGGGAGCGGGCTCGCCCTTGCCCCAGCTGCGTGAGCAGTACAAGGAGCTGAATCAAGCGCCTGTATCGAATTGCCACAGTCCTAGATCAAGGTCCCATTTAACGGCCTCGTGCTTTCCCTAGGTCTTGTGGCTGGCAGGCGCCGCGAAGAAGTAACTGTCTGTTCCGACGTGAATTTGTCACGCGAATTTCTATAGACTTGCGCCAATCCGCAACCCCCCCTTTATTGGGTGATTGACAAGAGAGTCCAAGATGCACATGCATGCCCGGTCCCATGAACTCACGCCCAAGCTGCGTGTCGGCCCTGCGATCCGAATCGCTGAGGCTGGGCATTATTTAGGCTCTCAAAGCCTGGTGGCCAAGCGCTATGCCGAACGCGGCTATATCAGCAGTGATCTCAGTACCCATGCGGATGGCTCGGTGATCGTCTGCTCGGCGTTTGACGGCTCGGCGACGGTGGGCACGATTGCCATGCGTTATGAGTCAGCGCATGGGCTGAACGCCGATGCGGTGTTTGGCCCCGAGTTGAATGAGTTGCGGGCCGGCGGCCGTAGTCTTTGTGAGGGCGGTCGTTTGGCGCTGGATCACGATGTCAGCGACAACAAGGCTCTGCTGGCGCGTTTGTTCCACCTGGCCTATTTGCATGCCTATCGTTTGGCGGGCTGCGAATTGCTGGTGATTGAAGTCAACCCGCGTCATGTCGCTTTTTACCGTCGCATGCTGGGGTTCAAGGTTCGCGCCGAGGCCAGGCTCAACCCGCGCGTCAATGCCCCGGCGGTGCTGATGACGCTTGATTTGCCCTATGCAGCTGAGCAGATCGCCAGCTTTGGCGGCAGCGCGACCAACGCCGCGGTGACCCGCACGCTGTATCCCTACTTCTACGGCGCCGCCGAGGAAATGGAAATCTTGGCCAAGTTGCGCCAATAGACTTTCAGCAGCGCCCACCGACGCCGATCGGTTGGCGCCTTAGGCCTTGGAGGGCTCGCGCCAGCCCAGTTGGCGCGACAAATCGGCGCCGGCTCGTTTCAGCGCGCCGGCCAGCGCGCCGTGCAGGCTCAGATCAAAGTTGCCGCTGGGGCCTATGGCCGTCAAGCTCAGCACCATGCGGCCGCGGTCATCGAAGACCGGCGCCGCCATGGCACTGACCCCCAACACGACGCCGTCATGGGCGCTGGCCAAACCATCGGCGCGCGCTGCGGCCATCGCCGCGGTCAGTTCGGCGTCAATCGTCGGTGTCGTCTTGCCCGGCAGCGCCCCTGCCTCGGCGGCCAAGACCGCGAGCACTTCCTCGCGCGACAAATGCGCGGCAAACAACCGGCCCGATGCCGTGCCCTTCAGGCTCATCACCGTGCCGTGCCGCATGCTGATATGGACCGGGCTGGGCGCCTCAGCCACCCGCACAATCGTAGGCCCGCGGTTGCCCCACACCGCAATCGCCACCGTATGCCCCAGCTGCGCCGCCAACTCCTCGATGCGCGGCGTGGCCAGCCGCACCGGCTCATATTGCTGCAGGCTGATCAAGCCCAGCTGCAGGGCCAGCGGCCCCAGGCCATAGCGTCCACTGACGGTCTCTTGCTCGACCAGGCCCAGCTTGATGAAGCTGACCAAATAGGGATGCGCCTTGGCCGGCGCCATCGCGGCTTCACGAGCCAAATCCTTCAGCGCCAAGGGTCGGCCTTGATGCACCAGCGCCATCAATAAAGCCCCGCCGACCTCGATGCTTTGGATGCCGCGCGGGCCGCCCCGTTCATGGGATTCGGCAGGATAGAGGGCGGGTGGGCTTGTCATGGGCACCGATTAGAACCGAACTCAAGAGGCGCGGCCGGCGGCGATTACCCGTAAAAATTAACTATAGACAAACACAATTAGTGTTGGTTTAATTCCGTGCCGGCAAAAAGTCGCCGACGGCACCCAACTCGCCTTCACCCATTTCAACCCGGAGCTGACCATGAGCGCCTTGAATTATTCAGCCGGTTTCGGCAATCAACACCAAAGCGAGGCCGTGGCCGGCAGCTTGCCGGTCGGTCGTAACAGCCCGCAGCAAGTGGCCCATGGCCTGTATGCCGAGCTGGTGTCCGGCAGTGCCTTCACCGCGCCGCGGCATGAGAATCTGCGCAGCTGGTTGTACCGTCGCCAACCCTCGGTGGTGGTCGGCGGCTATCGGCCGCTGGCTCAGCCTTGGCTGCGCAGCGGTGCGCGTGAGGGTCAGGTCTCGCCGCCCGATCCGCTGCGCTGGGCTCCGATCGAGATGCCGGTTGCGGCGACCGACTTTATTGCCGGCCTGCGCACTATGGCCGTCAATGGCGACCCGGACGCGCACGCAGGCATCGCCACCCATTTGTATGTGGTTAACCAGAGCATGGACCGCCGTGCCTTGGTCAACGCCGATGGCGAAATGCTGATCGTGCCGCAGCAAGGTGTGCTGCACATCACCACCGAGCTGGGCCTGCTCGACGTGGCACCCGGTGAGATCGCCTTGCTGCCGCGTGGCATGGCCTTCAAGGTGGGCGTTGACGGCCCTTCGCGGGGCTATGTGTGCGAGAACTACGGCGCCGCTTTCCGCCTGCCCGAGTTGGGGCCGATCGGCTCCAACGGCCTGGCCAATGCGCGCGACTTCTTGGCCCCGGTGGCGGCCTATGAAATGGCGCCTGGTGCTTACGAGATCGTCAAAAAGTACGGCGGCAGCCTGTGGAGCGCCGAGCAGCCGCACAGCCCCTTCAATGTGGTGGCCTGGCATGGCAATCTGACCCCGTACAAATACGACACCAAGCATTTCATGACGATAGGGTCGATCAGCTTTGATCACCCCGATCCGAGCATCTTCACCGTGCTGACCTCGCCATCCGACACCGCCGGTTGGGCCAATTGCGATTTTGTGATCTTCCCGCCGCGCTGGATGGTGGCCGAGGACAGCTTCCGCCCGCCTTGGTACCACCGCAATGTGATGAGCGAGTACATGGGCCTGGTGCTGGGCCAATACGATGCCAAGCCTGAGGGCTTCAAGCCCGGCGGATCCAGCCTGCACAATGCCTATGTGCCGCATGGCCCCGATAGCGAGGCCTTCAGCAAGGCGAGCACGGTGGCGCTGGCGCCGCACAAGCTCGACAACACCTTGGCCTTTATGTTTGAGACCCGTTGGCGCTTGCTGCCGACCGAGTTTGCCTTGAACAGCGACGCGCTTGAGCGCAATTACGCCGCCTGCTGGGCCGGCTTGGCTGACAACTTTAGCGACAACTTCCAGGAATAAGCCTCATGAGCCTGCTTGACCATACCCACAACCCCGACGCGCTGAGCTTCGTCGCTACGGCCAATTTGGCCGAGGCCGATTTCCCGCTGCAAAACCTGCCCTACGGCCTGTTTCGCCGCGCCGGCTCGAACGAGAGCGCCCGTGTCGGCATTGCCATCGGCGACCAGATCCTCGATCTGCGCCTGGCAGCAAGCGCCGGGCGTTGGAGCTCGGCCGTGCAGGTCTTGCTGCAGCCGCTGGCCGACGGCGACCTCAATAGTTTCATGGCACAAACGGCGGCCAAGCGCCGCTTGCTGCGCCATGCGCTGTTTGACGCGCTGGCCGAGGGCTCCAAGCAGCAGCCGGCATTGACGGCCTGCTTGCTGCCGCAAGCGCAGGCGCAGATGGCCGTGCCATGCCGCATCGGTGACTACACCGACTTCTACACCGGCATCCACCATGCCACCACGGTGGGCAAGTTGTTCCGCCCAGATAACCCCTTACTGCCCAACTACAAATGGGTGCCGATTGGCTATCACGGCCGCAGCAGCTCGATCGGCGTGGGCGGTTTGGGCAGCACGGTGCGCCGCCCCTTGGGTCAGCTGATGCCGCCGGGCGCTGAAGCGCCGGTACGAGCGGCCTGCAAGCGGCTCGACCACGAGCTGGAGCTGGGCCTGTTCGTGGCCGGCGGCAACCCGCTCGGCGAGCCGATTCCAATGACCGAGGCCGACGAGCAGATGTTCGGCGTCACCTTGCTGAATGATTGGTCGGCGCGCGATATGCAGGGCTGGGAGTACCAGCCGCTGGGGCCCTTTTTGGCCAAGAACTTCGCCACCACGATCTCGCCCTGGATCGTCTCCATGGATGCCTTGGAGCCGTTCCGCATTGCCTTTGCCCACCCCGCCAGTGATCCACAGCCGCTGCCCTATCTGGACTCGGACAAGAACCGCAGCGAGGGCGGCTACGAGATCGAGCTGGAGGTCTGGCTGCAGACCGAGACCATGCGCGCCGCGGGTGAGCCTGCCACGCGCCTGATGCGCTCCAACTTCAAGCATGCCTACTGGACGCTGGCTCAGATGCTGACTCACCACGCCAGCAATGGCTGCAATCTGCAGCCGGGCGATCTGCTGGGCACCGGCACCCAGTCCGGCCCCGAGGCCATTGAGGGCGGTTCGATGTTGGAGCTGTCGATGGGCGGCAAGCAAAGCCTGAGTCTGCCTACGGCGAGACCCGCAGCTTCCTGGCCGACGGCGACTGCGTCAGCCTGCATGCCTATGCCGTTAGGGAAGGCGCCCGCCGCATCGGGTTTGGCGAATGCTCGGCCACGGTGGTCGCCGCGCCGCTGCTGTAACAACGTTGTGAAATGGGGTGGATTCTGATCGGGAGATCAGGGTCTACCCGCGCTTGTGAAGGCGCCAATCTTGCGTGGTCTGCATGCTGTGTAACTGGCTTGCAATGAAGTCCAACAAAACGCAACGGCCCGCTCCAAACCGGGTTTGAGCCGCTAAATTGCGGCCTCGAAATGGTTTTTACCAAACCCTCGTCGCCCACAAATTAGAACGGAGCCAAACCATGACCCAGCCAGCTTTCAAGCAAAAACTACTGCCAAGTCTGATCAGCCTGATGTTGGGCGCCACGGCGTTTCATCAGCATGCCGGCGCCGCCGATGAGCCGGCGCAAGCCGCCACAGCGGCGACCGCCAAGAACGCGGAGCTGGAGACGGTTGAAATTCGCGGCGTGCGCGCCACTTTGCAACGCAATCTGGCCGAGAAGCGTGAGCAAAACGCGATCGTCGATTCGATCCGCTCCGAAGATGTGGGCAAGTTCCCCGACCGCAATGTGGCCGACTCGCTGCAGCGCGTGCCGGGTATTTCGGTGGACCGCAACTGGGGTGAGGGCAAGGCGATTTTCGTGCGCGGCACCGACAAGAGCCTGAACATGACCCAGTTGAACGGACAGGCGGTGTCATCAAGCGAATGGTGGTTGAACGAGCCGCAAACCCGCAGCTTCAACTACGACATCCTGCCGTCCGAAATCGTCGGCAGCATCAATGTCTACAAGAGCCCCTCGGCCGACCAGGACGAGGGCAGCATCGGCGGCTTGGTCAACGTCAAGACGCGCAAACCGCTGGACTTCAAGGACCAGCTGACCGCGCAAGTCGGCGTCGAGGCCATCTACAGCAAGCTGCCTGCCAAGACCGACCCGCAGCTGTCGGGCCTGCTGAACTGGAAAAACGAGGACAAGACCTTCGGCGTGATGGTGGCCGTCAACCGGCAAACCCGCACGATGCGCCGCGACGGCCTGGAAAACTTCACCGCCGGCGGCAGCACCACGCCGGTGGTCGACCAGAACGGCGTCAAGACCGATGCCTATGCCTCCTGGGGCGGCGGCTCGGCCATCTTCCGCCAGGATCGCGAGCGCACCACGGCCAATATTGCGCTGGAGTTCAAACCGGTGCGAGAGGCCGACATCATTCTGAACTACATGAATTCAGACATGACGATGGACAACAGCAACCAGAACTACCTCTGGCAGGCCGGTGGCTTGGCGGATGCAAACGGCAATATCAACGTCATTGATCCGAAGTTCATCACCACCTCGGACGGTAAAAAAGCGCTGGTGGGCGGCATCTTGCCCAAGGTCGGCGGGGTTTCGTTTGAGCCCATCTACCGCAAGTCCTTCATGAAGTCCGATGTGCTGGACCTGGACGGCAGCTATCAGGGCAGCAACTGGAAGGCGCATGGGCAAATCGGCACCACATCAAGCTCGGGCGGCAGCACCCATGACCGCCACTTCTGGATGCAAGGTGATTCACGCGTGCAACTGGATTTGGGCAAGGACAAATACGGCGTCAAGTATCTGGATATCAATCCGCTGGATCCAAAAGCCTTGACGCTGCAGGGCGGCGATGACCGCACCCGCGAAATGAAGGGCAAGGAAAACTATCTGCAGGGTGATCTGATCTTTGATTTGAGCACGCCATTTTTCAATGCCGTCAGCATCGGTGCCAAGTACCGTGACAACCAACTTGAAAACACCCGGATTCAAGGCTCCGTCAATACCAAGTCGGCAGACTGGAAACCATTCTCGTTGGCCGATTTGTCGACCGGCCCGTCGCCGCTATTGAGCCAAGCCGCCGCCACGCCGGGCGCCTTGACGCAATATGCCTGGTTTGATGATGGTTTGGTGGACAGCAAAGCGATCACTATGTATGACAAGGTGATGGTGTACGCGCCGTTG
>JADMJQ010000063.1:23471-50776 GCA_018780415.1 Roseateles sp.
ACAAAATCAACGAAAAAATCACGGCCGCCTATATCAAGGGTGATTTTGCGGTGAGTAAATTCCGCGGCGACGTCGGCGTGCGCTTTGTGAAAACCCAGCAAACCTCGCAGGGCAATATCATCAATGCCAATACCAAGCAGTACGAGCATGTCAGCGTTGACAATAACTACGACGATATTTTGCCCAACCTCAATGTCGTCTATGACCTCAGCAAGCAAGTGATTTTGCGGGGTGCCATCTCCAAGGTGATGGCGCGCCACTCCTTTGATTTGCTCAGCCCCGGCTTTACCCCTGACGGCACTATTTTGACCAATGGCAAGGCCGGCAATCCGCTGTTGAAACCGGTGCATGCCGACCAGGCGGAGTTCGGTGCTGAATGGTATTTTGACGACGCGGCAGTGATCGCGGCCACCGCCTTCATCAAGAAGCTCAATACCTTTGCTTACAAGCAATACACCAGTGAGGTGATCGGCGGGCAGACCTTCAATGTGCAGCGGCCCTACAACGCCGACAACGGCGCCGACATCAAGGGTTTTGAGCTGCAATGGCAGCAACCGTTCGGCAATACCGGTTTTGGTGCCGTGGCCAACTACACCTTCACCGACGCCGAGGCCGGCAAGGCCAAGCCAGGTGATCCGACCTTGAAGGTGCTGGGGAATTCCCGTGACCAGTTCAATCTGAGTGGCTATTACGAGAAAAACGGCATCAGCCTGCGGGTTTCGTACAACTACCGCTCCAAGTCCTATGGCGATTTGGATTCCGGCGGTCAGCAGGTCAACAGTGCCTACGGTCAATGGGACGCGACCGCCAGCTGGGACATCACGCCTACGCTGAGCCTGTTCGCCACCGGTGTGAATTTGAACAATGAGCTGGTGAAGACCAATACCTCGGACGGTATCCCTGTCGGTATTTACGAGAACGGCGCGCGTTACAGCCTCGGCCTGCGCGCCAAGTTCTAAGCCGGTTTGTTCAAGCCGACCTGGCTGGCAGCAGGTCGCGTGTTGAAGCAAACAGAGAAAGCCTCCCGCCGGAGGCTTTTTTTAACACCGGGCTCAATACCGATGAGGATAAATAAAATTGGACACCGTCATGAAACAAACAAATCCAGCGGGGCGCTCGGCGACATCCAAAGATGTGCTGATCGCGATGCTGTTCGTCAGCCTTTTGTTCTTTATCTTGGGGTTTGCGACCTGGCTGAACGGCTCGTTGATTCCTTTTCTGAAGATCGTTTGCGATCTGAATAACTTCCAGGCGCTGTGGGTCACTTTTGCCTTCTATATTGCCTATACGGTGATGGCCTTGCCGGCCGCCGAAGTACTGGGCCGGATTGGCTATAAAAACGGCATGACGGCGGGTTTGGGGGTCATGGCCATCGGTGCGCTGTTGTTCATCCCGGCGGCGCGTTCCAGCTATTACGGCTTGTTTTTGCTGGCGCTGTTTACCTTGGCGACCGGCATGACACTGATGCAAACCGCCATCAATCCCTATATTGTTTGCATCGGTTCGCGTGAAAGCGCGGCCATGCGCATCAGCATCATGGGCTTGTTCAATAAGGGTGCCGGTATCGTGGTGCCGCTGGTGTTCTCGGCGATGATTTTGTCGGGCATGGATAAATTCTCGGATGCGGCACTGGCCGCCTTGGATGCGGCCGGCCGCGCGGCCCTGCGCTCGGAGTTGTCGGCGCGACTGGTGTTTCCGTATGCGCTGATGGCGGGAAGCCTGCTGGTCTTCATGCTCATCATTCACTTCTCATCGTTGCCGGAATTGACGGTGGAGAAAGAAGAGAAACAGTCGCTGCCGGCCACCAAATATGGCGTGTTGCAGTTTCCGCAACTGGTGCTGGGCGCACTTTCCTTGTTCGCCTATGTCGGCGTTGAGGTGATTGCCGGCGACACGATCGGCCTCTATGGCCATCAACTCGGCGTGCCAAACTATGCGGTGCTGACCTCCTACACCATGGGCTTCATGGTGCTGGGGTATTTGCTGGGGGTGGTCGCCATTCCGAAATTCATGTCGCAAAAGGCTGCGTTGCTGATGTCGGCGTTCAGCGGCATTGGCTTCACGGTTGGCGTGGCCCTGAGTTCGGCGACCGATACCGGGCTTGCACAAGCGCTGCTGGGTTGGGCCGGCGTGCCGGTGGTGCCGAACACGGTGATGTTCCTGGCCCTGCTGGGTTTTGCCAATGCCCTGGTCTGGCCCTCCATTTGGCCGCTGGCGCTGGAGGGTTTGGGCAAGTACACGGCCAGCGGCTCGGCGCTGCTGATCATGGGCATTGCCGGTGGCGCCTTGTTGCCGATGCTGTATGGCCGCTTCGCCGATGCCGGCAGTTCGCAAGCCGCGTATTGGGTGATGCTGCCTTGCTATCTGCTGATTCTGTTTTACGCCCTGCATGGGCACAAGATGCGCAGTTGGAAGTAGGCGGACGGAGTTTGAAGGGCCGGCGGCGCCGGTCTATTTCAGTTGCTGCAAGTAATCGCCGTGGCCGAAAAACTGCCGGCTGGTTCTTGCAATCGCCGCGCGTGCCTGTTCGCCGGTCAGCGTCGAAGTGCGCGTCGCTGCGCTGAGCGCTTGCAGGCTCGCCGGGAAGCGGCCCATGCCGGCCAGCAAGCAATACCAAGACGGCCGCTGATATATCAGTGCCTCACCATGGCGGGTCAGCTCGGCCTCGAAATCGCCGCCCTGATCCCAGACTTCGAGGATGCTGGCCAAGCGGTCCGAAACATGGCCGTGCGCGCGGTTGGCGCGCCAGTAGTCGGAGTCGTTGCGGGTATTGAGCCGGTAATGGCCCACCACATAGTCGCGCACGCCCTCGAACATTTGATTGATGCGCTGGTTGAAGCGGGCTTGATGGCGGCGACTGAATTCACCTTGCTCCATCAACTCAATGAAGCGCTCGACCGAGAACTGAATCAACATCAGGGCGGTGGCTTCCAGCGGCTCGATAAAGCCCTGCGACAGCCCGATGGCCAGGCAGTTGTTGCGCCAATGCTGCTCGACCCGGCCCACCCGCATGCTCAGATGGCGTGCTTCCCGGTTGTGCGCGGCCGCACCCATATGCTGGCGCAGTTCAAGCTCGGCCTGCTCGGGGCTGACGAAGTCTGAGGCGTAAACATAGCCATTGCCGTAGCGGCTGCTGAGCGGGATTTGCCAGACCCAGCCGTGGCGCAGCGCCGTCGAGGTGGTCTCCGACGCAATGTCCTCCCGCTCATCCAAGGCGCTGGGAATCGCGATCGCGCGGTCATTGAACAAATTGTCCTTGAAGGGCACAAAGGGTTCGCCCAAGGCCTGGTTGATCAACAGGCCTCGGAAGCCGCTGCAATCAATGAATAAATCGCCGGCGACCAAGCTGCCGCTGTGCATCAAGAGCTCGGCGATGTCGCCATTCTCGTGTCGATCGACCCGCGCCACCGTGTCGATCTGGTGGCTGACGCCGAGCTTGCGGGCATGTGCCTTCAAGAAGGTGCCCAGCAGACCTGCATCAAAGTGATAGGCGTAGTCGGTGCTCGGCGCCGCCTTGCCGTCCGCGCGCGGCAGGTAGTGAGGCGCTTTGCGCTGGCGCGCCAATTCGGCCGCGATGAAGAAGTCCTGCGGGTTGGCGTCGGCCACGCTGCCGCGGCGGCGCAGGCGGGCGTTGGTGAACATCTCGCTGCCAACGGCCAGGTCTTCCTGGTTGAAGAAGGGGTGCACATATTGCTCGTAGCCGGGCACGCTGGACCAGCCCGGAAACCTGATGCCGCATTTGAACGTCGCATTGCAGGTCGGCATCCATTCGCGCTCGGTGATGCCAAGGCGCTCAAAGAATAGGCGCAAATACGGTGTGGAGCCCTCGCCGACGCCAATGATGCCGATCTCGCTCGACTCGATCAGCGTGACCCGTGTGCCGAGCCGGCCCCATTGATGCGCCAGCAGATTGGCCGTCATCCAGCCGGCGGTGCCGCCGCCGATGATGACGATATGTTGCGGTGCTGTTTGACTCATGGCGCTGCGCTGTTGGGGCTTGCGGTTTGGCTGGGGTGGCTTGGTAGAGCCAGACGCACCTCAAAGCCGCCTTGTGGATGATTGCGAAAGCGCAGGGCGCCGCCATGGTCGGCGACGATGTCGCGCACGATGGACAGGCCCAGCCCCAGGCCCTCGGCGCGTATCTTGGCGCCATGCGCGAGGCGGGTATAGGGCTGGCCCAGCTCGGTCAGCGCGCTGTCCGGCACGCCGGGCCCGAAGTCGCGCACGCTCAGCAAGACCTGACCCTGCTCGGCGCTGCCGGGCGCGCCTTCGCTCATCTGCAACTCCACCTTGTGCAGCTCGGCGTGGCCGGCATTGGCGCCATAGAACATGGCGTTGTCGATCAAATTGCCGATCGCGCGCTTGAGCGCCAGCGGCTTGCCGAAGACGGTCAAGGCCTGCTCCGACAGCTCGATCTGCTGGCCGGCCATGCGGGCGTCGCGCACCATTTTTTGCAGCACCAGATCAATCCGCACCGGCACGCGGTTTTCGTGGATATCGGTGTCCTTCACGATCTGCAGCGCGGTCTTGACCATCATGTCCAGCTCGTCCAGGTCTTCGTGGAACTCGTCCTGCACGGCCAGGTCATCAAGTAACTCGCTACGCAGACGCAGCCGGGTGATCGGTGTGCGCAGGTCGTGCGAGATCGATGCGAACAGGCGTTCGCGGTCGCTCAGGTAGCGGCGTATGCGCTCTTGCATCTCGTTGAAGGCCTCGATCGCGCTGCGCACTTCGGCCGTGCCGCTGACGGTCAGCGGTTTGGGGCTGGCGCGCCGGCCGACCCGGGCTGCGGCCCGGCTCAAGCCGCGCAAGGGGCTGGTCAGCGCGCGCGCGGTGATCAGCGTCATCAGCAAGGCCAGGCCCAGCGTCAGCAGCTGCGGTGCCATCCGCTGCCAGGTGAAGAACTCCAGCTGCTCCAAAAAATAGGGGTCGGGCATGGCGCTGCTCAGATACAGCCATTGGCCCGGCTCGGTCTCCGCCTGAATGACCAGGAAGGGGGCGGGCCGCTCGGCGTCCAGCAGCGAGGGGTCGACCCAGCTGTCGGGCAGGTCGGCCAGCAAGGCGCCGCTGGGTGCAACCTTGAGCCCGAGCGGCGAGGCCAGCGTGACCTGCAGGCGGGTGCCGGGCGCCAGTTGGCTCAGCAACTGCTGGCGCACGTGGTTCTCCAGCATGCGTGCCAGGGCCTGGTCCGGCAGCGGCTGCACCGCCACCTCGGCCTTGTTGAAGAAGACCAGAAAGCGCGTGCCGCCCATGGTGCGCAGCTGCTCGATCAGCAGCGGCCGGTAGGTGGCCGGCAGCTCACGCAGCGCCCGCAATGCGCCCAAGGCGCCGCTGGCCACATGGTGGGCGGCCAGCTCGGTCTGGCGGGTCGTGCGCTGCTCCAGCTGCTTGTACCAGAGCAGATTGATCAAGAGCTGCACCAGCACCAGGCCGCCCAACATGGCCAGCACAAAGCGGCCCTGCAGGCTGTCGAATAAGAAGGCAGCAAAGCGCTGCGGCCAGCCGCGCCCGCTTATCGTTGCGGAGCCGGCGGTCGTCCTCGGGTCGCGCTCAGAGCGCATGGCCCGCCGTGACCGTGGTGGAGAAAACATAACCCGAACCACGCACGGTCTTGATCAACGCCGGCTGCTTGCCGTCGTCATGCAGGCGCTGGCGCAGGCGGCTGACCTGCACGTCCAGCGAGCGGTCCAAGGGCCCCAGGTCGCGCCCGCGCGTGACCTCGGCCAGGCGGCTGCGGTCCAGCACCTCGCCCGGATGCTCGACCAGCAGCTTGAGCAGCTGAAAGTCCATGCCCGACAGGGCCGAGGCCTCGCCGTTCGGGTCGATCAGGCTGCGCTCCAGAATGTCCAGACAGAAGCCGTTGAAGCGGAAGTAGCGCGCGGTTTGCCCGCGGTCCTGGCCGGAGCGGCGGTGGATGGCCTTGATGCGGGCCAGCAGCTCGCGTGGGTTGAAGGGCTTGCCGATATAGTCATCGGCGCCCAGCTCCAGGCCGACGATGCGGTCGGTCTCGTCGGCGCTGGCGGTCAGCATGATGACCGGCACGTCGGAGCGCTTGCGCACCGCCTGGCACAGCGCAAAGCCCTCGGTGTCGGGCAACATGACGTCCAGAATGCACAGACTGATCTCGTCCTTGAAGCGCTCGAACTCGGCCAGGAAGCTGGCGCCGTCATGGGCCAGCCTCACCTCGTACTGGTTTTTCTCCAGATAGGTCTTCAGCAAGGTGCGGATTTTCTGGTCGTCATCAACGATCAAGATCGTACGGGTCATGGTGTCGGTTTCACGGATTTGGGGCCAAGGGCGCGCAGCAGGCCCTGCAATTTGCGTTGTGCCGCGGCGGGAGTTTGTTTGGGGTCCAGGGCAAAGCGATGCACGGTTTCTATGAAGGCGTTTTTGCCGACCTCGTCAAAAGCCATCCGGTGCACCAGGCTGGGCACACGCGCCGTGGCCGGGTTGGCGAACAGCTGGTAGGACTGCTGCGCGCACAGGTCCAGTTCATCCACCGGCACATCACGGCGCACCGGCACCGAGCCCTTGATACGGTTGTAGCCCAGCTGCAAGGTCGCGCTGCCGAGCAGCTCGGCCATTTTTTCCTGCTCGGCCTGGGCGCTGTAGTTGCCGGCCAACATGGCCAGGGTGTCGATGCTGAATTGATGCACGCCGGCGCTGCCGGGCACCGCCTGGCAGGCAAAGTCGCGCCCGCCTTCCAGCCCCAGCGTGCCCAGCTCACCACGCGCCCAGTCACCCATGATCAGCATGGCTTTATGGCCGGCGGCAAAGTCAGCCACCAAGCTGGTCCAGGGGCGCTCGCCCGCGCCGCCGGATAAATTGCGCCAGTCACGCAGGCGCTGAAACGCGCGCTCAACGGACGGGTCATTGAAGGCTTGCGGGTCGCGCTGCTCGACCATGCGTCGGTACAGCGCCGGCCCCGCCTCGCTCAGCAGCAGGGTCTCGAACACGGTCGCCACCTGCCAGGGTTCATCGCTGAAGGCGACCGGCGTGACGCCGGCGGCGCGCAGCGCAGCGGCCGCGCTCGCCAGCCCGGCCCAACTGGTCGGCAGCTCGATCTTGAGGCGGCGAAACACCGCCTTGTTCAGATAGAGGTTGTTGATGCGGTGAATGCCCAGCGGCGCGGCCACCACATGCTCGCGCACATTCAACTGCGCCATCACTTGCGGGAACATGGTGCGCGACCATTGGCGCCGCTTGGCGACGCTGTCCAGCTCCAGCAGCAGCCCCATCTCGGCCCATTCGATGGTGGCCTGGCCATTGAGCTGGGCGACCTTGGGCGCCATGCCGCGCAGCGTGCGCTCGTTCAAAACCTTGATCGCCGGCCCGCCGCCACCGCCGGCCACCGCGCCGTCCACCCAGCGCAGGCCCAGCTCGGCCATGCGCGCGGCCACATGGTCGGCCGCGGCGCGCTCACTCGTCGAGGTCCACCAATGCAGCACATTGAGCTCGGTGGCGCTGTCCGCCGCATTTGCTGGCGCAGCCGGCGCGGCCCACACCGGTGCGCCGGCAATTAAACCGAGCGGCATCAGGGCGAGGAGCGCGAACATGCGGGTCATCTTGCCCTGCGCATGCCGCGGCCAAGCCAAAGAATCGTTGGACTTCGGTGAGTTTGTGTAAGTCACGGGAGGAGGGCGCCTTCGCTGTTGTGACAATTGTCGGGGCGGGAGCTAGGAGCCGGCGATTGGGGCTTTCGCTGGGCCGCCCCGGCGCAAAGCCCGGGTTCCCCATGGGCACTGCGATCCGGGGCGACGTTAAAAAACGTAACACGATGCCTGCGCGCCACATCTTCGCCTTCGGTCGGCTCGCATTGGAGCATGCCCCTGCACGCAGGACTTTGGCTGAAGGAGATATTGCTTGCGGCTGCGTCGCCCGGCCGGCCGGGGCGGGTGATTGTGTTACGTGGCCGCCAACTTTATGGTGCGTCTGATGTACTTGCCTCTCCGAAGCCCAAGCCTGCGCAAGCCCTGCCGCCCGGCAACGTTTTACCTGCCTCAGCAGGCTCTGCGGCGTGGCTTGCTGCGCCGTCTGTTGTGTGCGGGGGCGGCGCTGGCAAGCGGCACGTTGTCGGCGGCGGGCCTGTCCATTGAGAGCTGGCGGGTCGATGACAAGATGCTGTGGGAAGAGGTGCTGATTCCCGCCTTTCAGCGCAAGCACCCGAGCATCGCGGTCAAGTTCACGCCGAGCGCACCGACCGAATATGACGCCGGTCTGCAGCAGCGCCTGAGCGCCGGCACGGCCGGTGACTTGATCACCTGCCGCCCTTTTGACGCGGCCCTGAGTCTGTATAAAAAGGGTTTGCTGGAGCGCCTGGACGCTCAGGGGCGCACCCAGCTGGACGAGTTCCCGGCCTCGGCCAAGCTGGCTTGGCAAACCGATGATGGCCGCGAAACCTATTGCATGCCGATTGCCTCGGTGATCCATGGCTTCTTCTACAACAAGAAGATCTTTGCCGAACTGAATCTTCAGCCACCCAGCACCGAGGCCGAGTTCCTCAAGTTGCTGGACGCCGTCAAGCTGCAGGGCAAGTACACGCCCTTGGCCTTGGGCCTGGCCGACCAATGGGAGACCCATCAGGTGATCTTCAACGGCATGGGTCCGGCCTATTGGCAAGGGGAGGCGGGGCGCAAGGGTTTGATCGCCGGCAAGAAAAAACTCACCGACGCCGAGTTCGTCAAGGTCTGGTCCCTGATGTCCAGCCTGCAGCCCTATTTGAGCAAGGGGGCGGCGACGCAAACGAATGCCGATTCACAAAGCCTGTTCGGCCTGGGCCGCGCGGCGGTCTATCCGGCCGGCTCATGGGATATCGGGCCTATCCGTGCGCAGAGCCTGGATTTCGGCGCGTTCCCGCCGCCGGTGCCCAAGGCCGGCGCGGCCTGCCATATCTCCGACCATTCGGACCTCGGCATCGGCATCAACCCCAAGTCAAAGAACAAGGAGGACGCCTACAAGCTGCTGACCTGGATGGCCTCGCAAGAATTTGCCGACCTGTACACCAACAAGGTGACCGGGTTCTTCAGCCTCTCCAATCACTTGGTGCCGGTCTTGGACCCGGTGGCCAAACAGATGATGGATTGGCGCAAAGCCTGCGCGTCGACGATTCGACTCAATGCGCAGATTCTCAACCGCGGCCGGCCGACGCTGGAGGCCGAATTCTGGGCGGTGCATGCGCTGGTGCTGGCCGGCAGGCTGAGCCCCGCCGCGGCGGCGAGCAAGCTGCAGGCCAGCCTGACGACCTTGCCCAAGTAGATACGTCGCTCAAGTACAGCATTGAAAAAAACCAGGGCGCCTCAGGCGGGCGCCTGACCGATGCGGACCTTACTGCTCAGTTAACCGCATCAATTTTGACCTTCATCGGCACCTGTGAAACGGCTCAAACACCAATGCGGGCCGCTTCACAGGTCTTTTTTTGGGTCAGCCTTCGATGGCGTCGTCCAGGCAGTCGTTGTCCAATGCCGCGATTTCGGCGTATTGCACCGCATTCAGCTGATGGCGGTAGGCCAGGTAGGCGTGGCGGGCATTGGCTTCGTCGTCGCCTTCATCGTCGGCGGCAGCGGCGGCAATATGGTGCTCGGCCGCCAGCGAGAAATGGTGAGCCGCCATGCGGTGGTGGTCGCCGATCGAATCCAGCTCTTCGTCGTGGAACTCGTCTTGTAGTTCCCCGGCATTGTCCACAGGGGTGTCCAGCGTTTGCTCGTTGCTCATGGCTTGCTCTTCCGTTCAGATGAGGGGTCACGGCGACGTGCCGCAAGCGCAGCATTGCCCACTTGTGTGAAGGCTTGGTGACAGCTGCCTGGCCGCAGCTTTGCTCAGCCCGTGCTCAACAAGCGATCAAGACGTGGGTGCCTGCAGCCAATGCAGGCTGAACCAGTTTTGCGCATCGGTCCAGACCGGCCCGGCCCTAAAGCCGGCCCGCTCGGCCAGCGCCTGGAAGCCGGCGACGCTGTATTTGTAGGAATTCTCGGTGTGCAGGGTCTCGCCGGCCTCGAATACATAGTCGACGCCCTGCAGGCGCAGGACTTGGCGGCGCATGCTCAGCAAATGCATTTCTATGCGTCGCAATGGCGCGTTATAAAAGGCGCTGTGCCTAAAGCCATCGGCAGCGAATTGGGCGCCAATTTCGCGCCGGGCTCGCTCGAGCAAATTCAGATTGAAGCGCGCGGTGATGCCTTGGCTGTCGTTGTAGGCGGCATGCAGCAGGTCGGGGTCCTTGATCAGATCGACGCCGATCAACAGGCCGCCGCCGCGCAATTGCACGGCCGTCATGGCCAGGAAAGATTCAGCCTCAGCCGGCGTGAAGTTGCCGATGCTGGAGCCCGGAAAGAAGCCCACCCGCCGCCCCGACCCCAGGGTGGGCGGCGCAGGCATTGCCACCGCCTGTGTGAAGTCGCCGACCACCGGCTGGATGGCCAGGTTTGGATAGTCGGTCTGCAGTGCGGCGCAGGCCTGCAGCAGATGCGGGCCCGAGATGTCAATCGGCACAAAGGCCTGCGGCAGCAGCCGGTCCAACAACAGCCGCACCTTGTTCAGCGCACCGGCCCCGTACTCGATCAGCTGCGCCTGCGGGCCGATCATTTCCGCCATCTCGGCGGCATGCTGGCGCAGCAGCGCCAGTTCGGTGCGGGTGGGGTAGTACTCGGGCAGCTCGCAGATCTGTTCGAACAAGGCCGAGCCTTGCTCGTCATAAAAATACTTGGGCGCGATGCAGCGTGGGCTGTGCGCCAAAGCCTGGTGCAGGTCAGCAGCAAAACCGTGTGTGCTGACGGCCTTCAACAGCGGTGCAAGGCTCATGTCTTGTCTCCCTTGGGGGTAAGGTCGCGCGCCAAGCGCAGCCCGCTGAATTGCCAGCGCGCATGCGGTGGAAAGAAATTGCGGTAGCTGGGCCGGGCATGGCCTGCCGGCGTTGCCAGGCTGCCGCCGCGCAGCACCAGTTGCCCGACCATGAACTTGCCGTTGTATTCGCCGACAGCGCCGGCCCAGGGTGTAAAGCCCGGGTAGGGGTGGTAGGCGGAATGGGTCCATTGCCAGGCTTGCTCATACAGCTGGGCCATGCCGGCCAAGGCGGTGGCGGCCTCCCATTCAAACTCGGTCGGCAGCCGCGCGCCGGCCCATTCGGCATAGGCGGCCGCCTCGTAAAAGCTCAGCTGCATGACGGGCGCATGGGGGTCCAGCGCCTGCTCGCCGGCCAGACCGAACACGCGCCAAGCTTGGGGCTGGGCCGAGGCGCGCCAGTAGCTTGGGTGTTGCCAGCCCTGGGCTTGCACCAGCGCCCAGCCATCGGCCAGCCACAGGCCGGCCCGGCGGTAGCCGCCGTCTTCGATGAAGGCCGCGAACTCGCCACAGCTCACCAGGCGATTGGCGATCTCGAAACCGCCCAGCTGCACCTGATGGCGCGGGTTCTCGTTGTCAAATGAAAAACCGTTCGGCGCCGCGCCGATAGCGAACAGGCCGCCAGGGTGGCGCAGCCATTCCATGGGTGTCGATGCGTAAAGATGGGCTGGTGCGGCTCGGTAGGCGGGTGCCAAGGGGTTGGCGCTGAAGGCATGCAGGATGTCGCTCAGGATCAACTCCTGGTGCTGCTGTTCATGCTGCAGGCCTAACTCCAAAAGCGCGCGGGCTTGGTGCCAGCTGTCGGCGTCGGCGTGCAGCACAAAGTCTTCCAGGGCCCGGTCGACATGGCTGCGGTAGGCCAAGACCTCGGCAAGCGCCGGGCGGCTGAGCAGGCCACGCTGCGGGCGCGGGTGGCGCGCACCCAGCGCCTCGTAGTAGGAGTTGAACAGCCGCGCAAAGCGAGTGTCAAAAACTGAGTAGTCGGGCGCCCAGGGTTGCAGTATCAAGGTCTCAAAGAACCAGCTGGTGTGGGCCTGGTGCCATTTGGTGGGGCTGGCATCGGGCATCGACTGCAGCGCCTGGTCTTCGGCCGACAAGGGGGCGGCCAAGAGCTCGGTGTGGCGCCGGGTGGCTTGCAAGCGCAACAAAAAAGCGGCTCGCTCGGCTCGTTCAGCGCGCTTGTCGGGATCGGGTGTGGTGCTGGCTTCGGTGGTTCGGGTCATCACGCATCGTTCTCCGGTGGGCTGCACAGCGCGAGTGGCGAACGGTAGCCTACTTTGATGACGGCTGCACGGGGAGCTTTACGCTGGATCAATCCCGCCGCAAGGTGCCCAAGGCGCCGGCCGCGCAAAGCCCCAGCGTGGCGCCGACTGCATCGGCGAACAGGTCTATCCATTCGCCCTGACGCCCCGGTATTTGCAGCTGCAGCAATTCGATCACGGCGCCGTAGGCCAACAACGCCAGCGGCAAGGCCAACCAGCGTTGGCGCCCGCTGCTCAGGCTCCAATGACCGCAAAAAGCCAGGCTGGCGAAAGCCATGGCGTGGTTGAGTTTGTCCCAGCCGCTGCCCACACCCTTGGGCGGCGCGGGGGCCAAGGCCAAATAGCTGATCGCAATCAGCAAGAGCAGCAGCGTGAGCCGCCAGAACAGGCGTGCCCGGCGCGTATCAAGGGCGTTGCGTAAGAAAGTGGAGAACATGGGGCAATAGAGGGTCGGCGGTTTGGCGATGGCGGCGGGCATTGTCGCAGTGCGAGGCGCCTTGGGCTTAGCCCTAGGGACCCTCTGCAAAACCCCCGCGGGCCGCGGCGGGATCTTTGCGGGATGTTGGCCAAGGCGCGGACCGCCGCCCAGACTCGTGTCTGGGCAAGGGTCGTAACGCCGGCCAGCGCCCGCTGAGCACCGGCTCTGCCGGTGCGCGGTCGATTCCCGCCCAATGGGCATGCAAACGCAAGGCGTTTGCGTGGCCCGCCCCGAAGGGTTTGTGAGATAACAGGCCCCCTCGGTCGTTGCAGTACTCGGCAGTCGGGCATAGAGCCCGACCTTCGCACTGCGCCTACGAGTCGGCCTGTTCTCTCGCAAACGCGACCCACGGGGGTTTTGCAGAGGGTCCCTAACGCATCGGCAGCTCGGCTTCGCGTATATTGGCAGGGCTGCTAAACGCTGCGGTCTTGCGAAGGATGTGAATATGTTGACCGACACTTTCCACCGAACGGCTGCGGGCCGGAACTGGCGGCTGAACTTGCAATGCCGAATGCGGGCGCTATTGCTGCTAACCTTATTTGCCCTCGGCATGGTGGGCGCGGCGCGTGCGGCCGACGACGCCTTCAAGGACGAAGAGCTGGACCAGATGCTGGCGCCGATTGCGCTCTACCCGGATTCTTTGTTGTCGCAAATCTTGATGGCCTCGACCTACCCAGCCGACGTGACGGCGGCGGCCGCTTGGTCCAAGGCCCATCCAGACGCCAAAGGTGATGCGGCGGTCAAACAGATTGAAAACCAGCCTTGGGAGCCGGCCGTGCAGTCGTTGGTGGCTTTTCCACAGGTCTTGGTGATGATGGCCGCCAACCCTGGGGATGTGCAGCGCCTGGGGGATGCCTTTTTGGCCGATCCGGCGCGTTTGATGGATCGGGTCCAGTTCATGCGCGCCAAGGCGCAGCAGGCCGGCAACTTGAAGGCGAATGAACAGCAAAAGGTCACGACCCAGACCGAGAACAGCAAGCAAATCATTGTGATCGAGCCGACTCAGCCGCAGACGGTCTATGTGCCGGTCTATCAGCCGACGGTGGTCTACGGCAGCTGGTGGTATCCCACTTACCCACCGTATTACTGGGCGCCGCCGCCCTATTACTATCCCGGCGGAGCCTTTGTCGCTGGGGTGGTCTGGGGGGCTGCGATTGTCGGCATTCACAATTCCTTGTGGGGTGGCTATAACTGGGGCCGCGGCAGCGTCGACATCAATGTCAACCGCTACAACAATATCAATGTCAACAACCGCCACATCAGCAATAGCAACAATAGCTTTAAGCACAACCCCGAGCGGCGCCAGAATGTGCCGTACCGCGATGCCAAAAGCCGTGAACAGTTCGGCAACAAGCAGCAGGCGGCAGCAGGAGCCAAAGATCGCGATGCCTTCAAGGGCAAAGACGGTTCGCGGGATGCCGACCGCGCCCGCGCTGCGGATGCGCTGAAGGACCGCGGTGCGGACCCGGTCGCTGGGCGCGAGAAGCTGCAAGGCGTGGACCGTGAAAAGGCCAGCCAGGCCGTCAACAAGGCGGATCGCGGCGCGCTCGGCGCCAAGCCCGAGCAGCGGGCCGCCGGTGCAGACAGAGGTGCGACTCAGCGCGACTCGGCCGCCTCAAGTCGTTCCGGCAACCGCGCCGGCAATAGTGGTGGCAATAGCGGGGCGCTGTCGGGTGTGCGTGACAGCGGCGCCTCCAGGGCCAATGCCTCACGCGGCCAGGCCAGTCGGGGCGCCATGAGCCAGCACAGCGGCGGCGGACGTGCCGGCGGCGGACGCCATCGTTGAGCGAAGGAAAAGGACAAGCGATGAATCTCAAAACTAAATGCCTCAAATCGATGTTTGAGCTGCGCTGCCTTGCTTTGCTGGGTGGCCTGGCGTTCAGCACCCTGGCACAGGCACAGAGCGGCTTCGCCAAGCCGGAGGCCGCCGCCGACGCCTTCATCGATGCGGTCGCGAGCAGCGACCCGGTGGCTCTGAAGCGCGTGTTGGGCAAAGACTGGGCCAAGCTGATGCCTTTGGGTGAGGTGTCGGCCGAGGATCGCTACACGTTCCTGGAGAAAGCCCATCAGGCCCGCTCGGTGACGGTCAAGCAAGGGCTGGGCGAGATGCTGGTGGGCACCGATCCCTGGGCGCTGCCGATTCCGCTGCGGCAGGGCAGGGACGGCCAGTGGCGCTTTGATCTGCAGGGCGGCAAATTGAATGTGCTAGAGCGCCGCATAGGCGCCAATGAACACGCGACGATTCAGGCCTTGTTGGCGTCGGTGGATGCGCAGCGTGAGTACGCGCTGCTCGACCGCAATGGTGACGGCGTGCTCGAGTATGCCCAGCGCATCACCAGCTCAGAGGGCAAAAAAGACGGCCTGATCTGGCCCGCCGGCTTGGGCGATGAGAGCCCCTTGGGTGAAGCCTTCTTGCCCAAACAGCCGGGCGAGGGCTATCACGGCTATCGTTTCAAGCTGCTGACCAAGCAGGGCGCCGACGCCAACGGAGGTGCGCGCAGCTACCTGATGGGCGGGCGCATGACGACCGGTTTCGCGATGCTGGCTTGGCCGGTCAAATACGGCGAAACCGGTGTGATGAGCTTCAAGGTCAACCAAGACGGCCGGGTCTTCGAGGCCGATCTTGGGCCCGGCTCGTCCCGGGCGGCGGCGGCAATCACCAGCTTCAATCCCGGGCAGGGATGGAAGGCGGTTGAGGCGCCCTGAACTGAAGGATCGGCGGGGCGATGCCCGCCGCCTTCATCCTCACATGCCGGCGTAGTTCGGACCACCTCCGCCCTCAGGTGTAACCCAGACGATGTTCTGTGTCGGGTCCTTGATATCGCAGGTCTTGCAATGCACGCAGTTCTGCGCATTGATCTGCAACTTGTCGGCGCCTGCATCGGTCTTGATGAACTCGTAGACGCCGGCCGGGCAATAGCGGCTCTCTGGCCCGGCAAACTTGGCCAGATTGATCGCGACCGGCACCGAGGCATCCTTCAGTGTCAGATGGGCGGGTTGGTTTTCTTCGTGGTTGGTGTTGGAGACGAAGACCGAGGACAGCCGGTCAAAGGTCAGCTTGCCGTCCGGCTTGGGGTAGGCGATCTGGGCGCAATCGGCGGCCGGCTTCAGATAGAGATGGTCGGGCAGGGGGCGGTGAATCGTCCACGGCGGGCTCTTGATGCCGAGCTTGGGCAGCAGCCATTGCTCGATGCCGGTCATCAGCGTGCCAACGGTATTGCCCTTCTTGAACCATTGCTTGAAGTTGCGGGCCTGGTTCAGCTCGGCATGCAGCCAGCTTTGCTCGAACGCTGCCGGGTAGGCAGGTAACTCGTCATGTTGACGGCCGGCGCCCAGCGCCTCAAAAGCGGCCTCGGCCGCCAACATGCCGGTCTTCAGCGCCGCGTGGCTGCCCTTGATGCGTGAGGCGTTCAAGTAGCCGGCGTCGCAGCCGACCAAGGCGCCGCCCGGGAAGACGGTCTTGGGCAGGGACAGCAGGCCGCCGGCGGTGATGGCGCGCGCGCCATAGCTGATGCGCTTGCCGCCCTCCAGATGGGCGCGGATGCTGGGATGGGTCTTCCAGCGCTGCATTTCCTCAAACGGCGACAGCCAGGGGTTTTTGTAGTCGAGGCCGACCACATAGCCCAGCGTGACCTGATTGCCTTCCAAGTGATAGAGGAAGCCGCCGCCATAGGTGTCGTCGTCCATAGGCCAGCCGGCGGTGTGCACCACCAGGCCGGGTTTGGCCTGGGCGGCGGGCACTTCCCACAGCTCCTTGATGCCCAGCGCGTAGCTTTGCGGGTCCTTGCCCGCGTCAAGTGCGAACTTGGCAATCAGCTGTTTGCCCAAATGGCCGCGCGAGCCTTCGGCAAAGATCGTGTATTTGCCCAGCAGTTCCATGCCGAGCTGAAAGCCCTCATGCGGTACGCCGTCCTTGCCTAGCCCCAAATTGCCGGTGGCGACTCCGCGCACCGAGCCATCGTCACCGTAGACGATCTCGGCCGCAGTGAAGCCGGGGAAGATCTCTACCCCTAAGCTCTCCGCCTGCTCACCCAGCCACTTGGTCAGCGCGCCCAGCGAAATGACGTAGTTGCCGTGGTTGTGAAAGCATTCTGGGATCAGCCACTGCGGCGTGCGGTGCGCGCCGGTCTCATTCAGGAACAAGACCTCATCGACTGTCACTGCCTGCTTCAGCGGCGCGCCGAGTTGCTCCCAGTTGGGCAGCAGTTCGGTCAGCGCACGCGGGTCCATCACCGCGCCGGACAGGATATGCGCGCCCGGCTCCGAGCCTTTTTCAAGCACAACGACCGAGACTTCCCGGCTCTGCGCCGCGGCCAGCTGCTTCAAGCGAATCGCCGCAGCCAGACCGCCGGGGCCGCCACCGACGATGACGACGTCGTAGTCCATGCTGTCACGCGGGCCGTATTGAGCAACAAGTTCGGAGCTGGTCATATTTATCCTTTGGACGTGCAGTCTTGATGGGCTCGCATTCTACTGGGCATAAATTAAAAAAGAACGGTCGTGCTTTTTTTGTTGGTGAGGGCAGTCTAGGACTGTCTCGTTGACGTCAAAAGGCATGGGCGCACGGTCAGCGTGCTAATCTTCCAGGCAGTATTTCAGGAGGAATGAGCATGAGCTACAGCATTGACTTGTCGGGCCGCGTGGCCCTGGTAACCGGCGCTTCAAGCGGCCTGGGCGCGCAATTCGCCAAGACGCTGGCGCAGGCCGGCGCCTGTGTGGTGTTGGCCGGGCGGCGCACCGAGCGACTCAAGACCTTGCGCAGCGAGATCGAAGGCAAGGGCGGCGACGCCCATGTGGTGACCTTGGACGTGACCGATCTGGACAGCATCAAGTCGGCGGTGGCGCATGCCGAGACCGAGGTCGGCACCATCGACATCTTGATCAACAATTCCGGCGTCAGCACCACCCAAAAGCTGACCGAGGTCAGCGGTGACGATTACGACTATGTGATGGACACCAATGTGCGCGGCGCCTTCTTCGTTGCGCAAGAGGTCGGCAAGCGCATGTTGGGGCGCGCCAAGGGCTCCTCGCCCGGCACCTTTATCGGCGGGCGCATCGTCAATATTGCCTCGATGGCCGGCTTGCGGGTGCTGAGTCAGATCGGCGTCTACTCGATGAGCAAGGCGGCGGTCATTCACATGACGCGTGCGATGGCCTTGGAATGGGGCAAATACGGCATCAACGTCAATGCGATCTGCCCCGGCTATATCGATACCGAGATCAACCACCATCACTGGGGCACCGAGCAGGGCAAGAAACTGGTCGAGTTGCTGCCGCGCAAGCGGGTCGGGCAACCGCAGGATCTGGACACGTCGCTGCTGATGCTGTGCGCCAACGAGAGCCACTTCATCAATGGCGCGATCATCCAGGCCGATGATGGTTTTGGCGTTTAAGAAATCAAGTTCGATATGACTTTGCGAACCTTGAGTGCGCTCGAAGCGCGCGTACTGGCCGTGTTGGTCGAAAAAGCCGCCACGGTCCCTGACAGTTATCCCCTCTCGTTGAACGCCTTGACGCTGGGCTGCAATCAGAAAACCGCCCGCGATCCGGTCATGAACGCGGCCGAGCCCGATGTGCTGCAGGCGCTCGAGGACTTGAAATCGATGCACCTGGTCAACACCGTCAGCGGCAATCGGGTGCTGCGCTTTGAGCACAACGGCGCGCGCGGTCTGGGAGTGCCGGGTGCGGCTCTAGCTTGCTTGACGCTGTTGATGCTGCGCGGCCCCTTGACCACGGCCGAACTGCGTCTGCATACCGAGCGCTTGCACCGCTTTGCCGATTTGTCCTCGGTCGAGGGTTTTCTTGAGGAGTTGGCCGAGAAGACCGACACCCGGCCCGCTTACGTGGTCAAGCTGGCGCGTGCGCCGGGCGCGCGTGAAGCTCGCTGGGCGCATCTCTTGTGCGGCGAGGTGCTGCAAGAGCTGGGCGTTAGCGCGCTGCCGCGTGACGACGAGTTGGCCTTTTTGCGCGCCGAGCAGCAGCGCATGAATGGCGAGTTAGAAACCTTGAAAGCGCTGGTGCAGCGAATGGCCAGCGAGTTGGGCTTGAGCGACAACTGAGCCCTTTGCCGGCGCTTGGCATGACTTTCGGCACCCATCGAATCCGCTGTTAGGCTGCGGGGCGGGCAATTTGGCCCGATCGCTGGGACGCTTGTCCGCTGCCAGCGTGCCGTGGCGCCAATGCTGCTCTTGAAGACAAAGCATAAAAAATAAGCTTTGCTCAGCAGACCAATGCGCCGAATCAATCGAGTATCTTGAGGGAGAAATGTATGCGTAAATTTTCAATGGGCCTGGGTCTGGCGATGCTGTCGCTATTGAGTCTGCAAGGCTGCGCCAGCAGTGGTGCATCGACCGGCCAAGTGTCATCGGCCAGCAGCGGCAGCGGCGATGGCGAGATCGTCACCGGCTCGCGTATTCCGCGCAAGACGCCCAAGCCTTCGGAGAATGTGGTGATCAAGGAAGCCAGCGAGAAGACCGGTCTTTAAGCAAGAGCTTTGAGTCAAATGGGGCCGCATCTAGCGGTCTCCTAACTCCGCCATCAAACGCATCCAGAGCTGATTGCCGTTGAGGCCATTGCTCATCAGCACGAAGCCGCTGCCGCGGCTGGGTGAGAACTGGCAATAGCTGCGAAAGCCGGTGCTGTTGGTGCCGGTGTGGTAGGCGATATCGCCCTGTGCCGTCGTGTTGATGGCCCAGCCCAGCCCCCAAAACACCGCCTGACCTTGGGCCGCACCCGGACGGTTTATCGGTGCGCGGTCGGTCGCGGGCGTGGCATGCGCGAGCATGGCCAGCAAGTTGCGGGTCGTCAGTGAATGGGCGGCGCTGCGGTCCCGGTTCAGCATCTCGGTCAGAAACAGCGCGTAGTCGGCCGCCGTCGTATAGAGCGTGTAGGCGGCGTTGGCCTGCCGATAGGCTTGGGCGGGCAAGGGCCGCCCCATTTCATCGTGGCCATGCGCCCGCAATGCGTCCAGCTGCGGCGTCAGCACGAAGCCGCTATTGCGCATGCCCAGCGGCTTGAAGAGCCCGCGCTCGGCGATCGCTTGCAAGGGCTCGGCGCAGATCTGCTCCAGCACCCGCTGCAAGTAGAAATAGCCCTCGCCCGAGTAGTTGAAGTGCTGACCGGGCTCCAGCCCTATGCGCAAAGACCGGGTTTTTTCATCGTCGGCGCTGCGCCAGTTGGGCAGGCCCGCGCGATGCGTGAGCAGCATGCGGGCGGTGATCAAGCGCTGCCAGTCTTGCGCCAGTCTGAAAACCTCTTGCGGCAAGTAATGCACGACCGGCCGGTCCAGATCAAGTTGCCCGGCCTGCACCGCCTGCAATACCAAGTAGGCGAACAGCGGTTTGCTCATCGAGGCGGCCTCGAAGACGGTGTTGGCCTGCACGGCCCGCGTGGTCTGCGCCTGGCAAACACCGAATTGCCCGGACCAAGCGGGCCGTCCATCCAGCAGCAGAACCAGCGCCGCGCCCGGCACCTGCAGTTCTTGCAGCAGGGCCGTGACGGTTTTGTTCAGCTGATCGTCAAGCTGCGTAAGACCGCCCTGCGCGCCAACCGGCCCCACTGCCAGGCCGCTCAGCCAAGCCAGTGCGCGCCGGCGACCAAGCAGGTCATTGGAAAGAATAGCGCGCACTGACGAACAGGAAGCGGCCACGCGGGTCGGTGTAGCTGGGGTCATAGCCCGACAGGAAAAACCAGGCCTGTTGCGAGAACGGTGGTGCGGTATCGAGCAGGTTCTTCACCCCGGCCCGCAGCGTCAGCGCCGAATTGACGGCCCAGGAGCCGGTCAAGTCCCAGAGCGAGTATTCCTTCACCTTGCGATCGACCTTGCCGACGATGCTTTGGTCCGTGTAGCCGGACAGATAGCTATTGGTCAGCGTGGCACCCCAGGCGCCCTGGCTCCAGTCCAGGCTGGCCGTATGGCGCCAGCGCTGCACCACGCCGTCGTTGACGAAATGGCCGAGGTTGCTATAGAACGGGTCGCCGTCGCCGGTCTGTTGCTCGGAGTTCAGCGTCCAGGTGCCGTTCAGGCGCAGGCCCCAGGTGCCGAAGCCACTTTTCAAGTCGGACAAGGTCACGCCCAGATCCACGCCGCTGATCTTTTGCTTGCCGCGGTTTTCCTTGATCAGGTCGATATGGTCGATCACGCCGTCCTCGTCGCGGCTGACCAGGCTGCCGTATTTGTCGAGATTGGCCAGGATGGAGTCGACGCCCAGCGCGCTGATCAGGTCACGCTTTTCGATGTTCCAATAGTCGAGGCTGAAGGTCATGCCCGGCCGGGCTTCCAGCAACGCGCCGAGCGAAAACTGCTTGGATTTTTCGGGTTTGAGCTTGGCATTGCTGTAGTTCAGGGTGGTCCAGAGGTCGGAGCAATCGGTGACGGTGTTGTCGGGGTCGGCGGCCATGCAGACCGGGTCGACCAGGGTGGCCGAGCTGCCCTGGGTGACCGGGCGGTAGAGGTCCGACAAGCTCGGCGCGCGGAAGCCCGCACCCGCCGAGGCGCGCAGCAGCAGCTCCTTCATCGGCACATATTTCAGACCCAGTTTGGGACTGCTGGCGTTGCCCGATACCTGGTAGCGCTCATAGCGCAAGGCCGCTTGCAGTTCCAGCTCCTTGGTGATGGGCGCGCTGACTTCGGCGAACGCGGCGGCGACCTTGCGTGAGCGACCAAAGTCCGCGTCCGGGCCTTGCGAGGTTTCGCCCAGGATCAGGTCTTGGGCCAAGGCCTCGGACTGGTGGTAGTCCTGCTTCTCGCGGCGGTATTCGCCGCCCAAGGCCAGGGCCAGATCACCGCCGGCAAGTTTGTAGAGCGCACGGGAGGCCTTGAAGTCCACGCTGTCCATGGTGCCTTTGGCGTGGCGCACCTCGCCGCGTATCTGCGCCTTGTCATACAGCGCCAAGCCGGCCGCATTGGACGGGCCGAAGGGATTGAGCGTGCCGGCGGCAAAGCCATCCAGAATCATTTGCTCGTTCAGATAGCCTTGGTAGTTGCGGTCGGAGACGGTGCTCTTGCTGTGGTTGTAGGCCAGCTCATAGTCCCAATTGGCGGCCGTGCCGTTCACGCCGGTCACATAGCGCTGGCCGGTCGACACCAGCTCACTGGTGCGCAGGCCAGCTTCGCCCAGGCGAGTGCGGACCGTGATGATGCGGTCTTCGTCGTCGGCGTCCAGTTTGCTCAGGCTGGTGCCCGCCAAGGCCGGCACTTTGGATACATCCATATCGGCATCAACCCGATTGGGCGTGCCGGCATAAAGCGTCTTGGAGCGGTTGACGGCAGCCTCGGCAAAGAACTGGTGGCCGCCGCCCAGATTGAACACACCGCGGCCGAAGAAGCTGGATTTCTCCGACTTCGGGTACAGCTCGATATCGCGCATGTAGTCATAGGTGCAGCCGTCCACGCCGCCGATGCCATCTGGCAGGTATAGCGTTGCCGGCGGGTTGCAGCCGGTGGCGGCGGCCGGGTTGACGGTTCTGCTGTCGATGACGGTCTTGCCGTTGCTGGAAAAGCCGTCGTCAATCAACTGGTCGCGCTGGCTGCTGGCGAGCCGAATATTGCCGGGGAAGGTGGCGCTCGACAGCAAATCCGGCAGGCGCCCGGGAATGTCCAGCTCCTTGATGAATTTGCGCTGACTGGCGTTCAGGCTGCCGGTTTTTTGCAGATCCACGACGGCGAAGAGGTTGAAGCCGTCGCGGTCCGCGTCGCCAAAACCACCGGCAATCGACGCGGTCGTCTTGCTGGCGCCACCCTCGGAGGTGTCGCCATAGCTGGCTGCCAGCTCGATACCGGTGTAGTCCTTGCGGGTGATGAAATTGATCACGCCGCCGATCGCATCACTGCCGTAGATGGCCGAGGCGCCGTCCAACAAAACCTCGACCCGCTCAATCGCCGCGGCGGGAATATTGTTCAGGTCAACCCCGGATGAGTCACCCGGCGAGGCGAAATTGGCCATGCGCCGGCCGTTCAGCAGCACCAGGGTAGAGGAGACGCCGATGCCGCGCAGATTGGCGCCGTTCATGCCCATCTGGTCGCGAAAGCCGCCGTAGCCGATGCTGCCGCCGTCGGTCATATTGTTGGTCGCGGCGCTGATCCGGCTGACGATCTCTGACGCGGTGGTCAGCCCTTGCTTGACGATGTCGGCGCGGGTGATGACCTGCATCGGCAGCGCGGTTTCGTCGGCCAAGCGTTTAATCGCCGAGCCGGTGACTTCAACCCGCTCAAGTTTCTTGTTACTTGAGCTGTCATCTTGTTGCGCCAACGCCGGCAGTGCCGGTAAGGCCGCGAGCGCCAGCAACACCGCTTGAGTGCTGGTGCGCAGTGCAAAACGGTGGCACTTGCTAGCGCGGTGGTTCAGCTGACAAACAATACTCATAGTCTCTCCCAGGCGGCATGCCTTGATCCAATCGGCTCAGTCTAGGAAGGCGGACCGGCATGCTGGCTGGGGTTTACGCGATGAGTCGTGCGCGCGCAACGCCGAGAACTGGGCCACAGCAGGGCCGCAATCGGGCTGGCGCCGGGCGTCGCGCGCTGTTTGGGCCCATTGCAGCGCCCCCTCATACCTGAGGGGGAGGGCGCAAGTTCGAGGCCTGGGCTACATTGAATGAACTTATGCAAAAACGCTAGCGCACCCATGCTCATCAGATCCAGTTCCCGAATCGCGCGGCCCGCCTGGGTCTTTTTGTTGATGGTGTCCACGACACTGGCCCTGGTCGAAGGCGCCGCGGCGCAGACCAACCGCGGTGCTGCGGCGACGCCGACCCGGCCGGCGTCCAGTGCGACGCAGGCGCCGGCGCCCGGCAAGGCCGTGGCGCAGCCGACGCCTGCCACGGCGGCTGCAACCGCTCCGGCAATCGCACCGGCCAAGGCCGAGCCGGTGATCAAGGGCTATGCCATTCCTATCGGTGGCGCCTTGAAGGCCGATAACGACGAGGTTTGGGGCCGCATCGTCGCCCTGGCCGGCGGCAAGGGCGCGCGCTTCGTGGTGTTCGGCACCGCCTCCGAGGACCCCGAGGCGAGCGCCAAGCAGGCCATCGAGATGTTGCAGCGGCGCGGCGCGGTGGCCGAGGCGCTGCCGGTGGCGCCCAAATTCGGCTGGGTAGACCTGAACAAGGTGGTGCGTGACCATGCCCTGATCAACAAGGTGAAAAGCGCGCGAGGGGTGTTCTTTACCGGCGGCTCGCAAGAGCGCATCGTCGATGTCTTGATGCCCGGCGGCCACCCGACGCCGATGTTGGAGGCGATCTGGGAGGTTTATCGCAAGGGCGGCGTGGTGGCCGGCACTAGCGCCGGTGCGGCCATCATGAGCACGGTGATGTTCCGTGATGCGCCCAGCGTCATCAACATCATGAAGGGCAAATGGGTCGAGGGTAAGCAGATCGACCGCGGCCTGGGCTTTGTCGGGCCCGACCTGTTCGTCGACCAGCATTTTCTGAAGCGCGGGCGCTTCGGCCGCATGATCCCCTTGATGATGGCCAAGGGCTACAAGCTGGGCTTGGGCGTGGACGAGAATTCGGCCGCCATCATCCACGGCGATGACATCGAGGTGATCGGGGGCAAGGGCGCGCTCTTGGTCGATTTGACCGATGTGAAGACCGACCCCACCCTGGGCGCTTTCAATCTGACCCATGCCCGGTTGAACTATCTGGACCACGGCGACCGCTATCACATGAAGAGTCGGGAGACCGTGCCCTCGGCCGTCAAGTTGCGTGGCGACAAGCTGGACCCGATGGCGCCCGACTACAAGCCCTATTACACCGAGCCCTTGTTCCATCTGGACATGCTTGGCGACACCACCATCTCCAACTCGATGAACTACCTGATCGACAGCCCGCTCAGCGAGGTGCGTGGGCTGACCTTTGATGTGGGCGCCAGAGCCGATGATCCGGTCGCGGACCTGGGCTTCTTATTCCGCGTCTACAAGGGCAAGGGCAGTTATGGCTGGAGCACCGACGAGAACGGGCCGGAGGAGTACACGGTGGTCAATCTCTACCTCGATATCACGCCGGTACGCATGCCGCAGCCGATTTACAGCCCCTGGCCGGGCGCTGTTCCCGGCCGCATCGCGCCGGCGGAGCCGGTGCGCGGCGATAGCTCGAAGTAGGTCCGGCGGGGTTCAGGGTCAGGGGTAGAAGATCTCGACGCTGTAGCCGCTGACGCGAGCGCCGCCGGTCGACAGCGTGGTTTGCAGAACCAGTTCGGAGTCGGCCGGCATGGCTAGTTTGTCGGTCTTGAAGTCGGCCTGCGCCAGGACGCGTTTGGCCACCAAGGCGCCGGCCGAATCGGTCAGGCTGACGTCGACCCAGGGAGTCGCGACCTCGGTGCTGTTCTTGTTGCGCAGCCCGACCACCAGTTGATAGTGGTTGCCCGAGCCGGCCTGATTCAATGCGCTGCTCTCCACGCCAATGCCTTCGATGCGCTGGCGGGGTTTGATCTCGCAGCCCGCGAGCGCACAAGCCATCTGCAAAGTCGGCCGCAGGCCTGGGTGCAGCGCTGCCAGCGTGTCTCTGAAGTGCAGCCCTGCCTGCAGCAGCAAGGCGCTCAGCAGCAGCAGGGCCAGCAGGCTTAACGCGATGCTCGCCTTGGAGCCTTGCCACTTTGTCTTGGCGGCAGCCGGGCGCAGGAACTCAGGCAAGGCCGCAGCAGCGTCCGCGGCCGGCGCTGGCGCCTGAGTCTGTGGCGCAGTGATTTTGGCCAAATGCTCGGCCAGCACGACGTCGGGGCGCTCGCTGATGCTGTCGGGGCCGGTGGCCGCGCCGGTGATCAGGCTTGCCGGCTCGGCGGGTTTGCTCGGCTTGTCGGCCGGCGGCGCCTCGTCCGCCCAATGGGGCTCCAACCGGGCGTCGAAGCTGGCAGGCTGTGCCAATTCCTGCGCGGGGTCCGGTGTAGGGACCAGCTCGGGCTCCAGGGCCTGATTGCTGTGATCGGCGGCGAATTGCGAGGGCCTAGGTTCGTCTTGCGCTGCGTCTTCCGGCCACGCGGATGGCTGAGCAGGGGCTGACTCTGGGAACGGGCGGTGCTCGACTTCAACGGGCGCGGGCGCAGGCGGCGGCGAGGTCGCCGCGACTTCGGCGGGCCAAGGCGGCGGCGCTTCGAGATCAATATCGAAGAGCTGGGCGCGGGCGTCGAACACTTCGGCGCAGCGGCCACAGCGCACCCAGCCGTCGGACACCCGTAGCTGATCCTCCACCACCCTAAAGATGGTGCCGCAGGCGCTGCAACGGGTGGCGAGACTCATGGCGAGATCATGCCATGAGTCCGCTCAGGGTCGGGCTTAGGTGCTGGGCCAAGTGCGGCTTCAAGTCCGCTGAGCCGTCATCAAGATCCAGCCCTCTTGGCTGTCGCTGACTTCCAGCTTGACCCAAGGTGCATAGGCGGCCTTCAGCTCATCGGCCTGGCGCTCCAGAATGCCAGCCAGGATCAGATGGCCGCCGGGCGCCATGTGCGCGCACAGCAGAGGTGCCAGCAGGCGCAGCGGTGTGGCCAGGATATTGGCGATCACCAAGGGGTACTCGCCGTTGGCAGCGTCGGGCAGGGCCGCCGTCAAGACAACCTTGTTGGCTTCGGCATTGGCCTTGCTTGCGATGATTGCCGCCGGGTCAATGTCAACCGCGTCGATGTTGCTGGCGCCATGCAAGGCTGCGCCAATCGCCAGAATGCCGGAGCCGCAGCCGTAGTCCAACACGCGCTTCCAGGTCGGGCTGAGTGCTGCAGCTTGCTGGGCGATCCAGCGCAGACACATCCGGGTGGTGGGATGAGTGCCGGTGCCGAAGGCCAGACCCGGGTCCAGCCGCATCACCTGCTTGGCCTGCTCGGGCGCTTGGTGCCAGGACGGCACGATCCAGAACTCGGGCGTGATCTCCACCGGCGCGAATTGCGACTGCGTCAGCCGCACCCAGTCCTGCTCGGCCACGGCCTGAATCGCCTGCACATGGACACCGCCGGCCCAGTCCTGGCTGAGGATCAGGGTCGCGCATTCGGTCGCCTCGGCGACGCTCGGGAACAGCGCCCGCACGACCGAACGCTGCCAGCCGTCCTTTGGCGCCGGCATGCCGGGCTCGCCGAACAAGGCCTGCTCGTTGGGGGAATCGGCATCGGCGTCTTCCACCGATACCGCCAGCGCGTCCAGCTCCATCAAGGCATCGCTGACAGTCTCGACATCGTCCTCGCCGCAGATCAGGAACAGCTCTTGCAAGGTTCCATCTGTGTTCATCGCTTGTGCTGGCTCATCCAGCCCTCGAGGTAATGAATATTGGTGCCGCCTTCGACAAACTTGGCGTCCACCATCAACTCGCGGTGCAAGGGGATATTGGTCAAGATGCCTTCGACCACGGTCTCGGACAGCGCGATGCGCATGCGCGCCAAGGCCTGCTCGCGGGTGTCGCCATGGACGATGATCTTGCCGATCATCGAGTCGTAATGCGGCGGCACGACGTAGTTGGTGTAAACATGCGAGTCGACCCGCACGCCGGGGCCGCCGGGTGCATGCCACATCGTGATGCGGCCGGGCGAGGGCGTGAACTTGAACGGATCTTCGGCATTGATGCGGCATTCGATCGAATGGCCGCGCATCACGATATTGCGCTGCGTGAACGGCAGCTTCTCGCCCGCCGCGACCTTGATCTGCATCTGTACGATGTCGATGCCGGTGACCATCTCGGTGACCGGATGCTCGACCTGCACGCGCGTGTTCATTTCGATGAAATAGAACTCGCCGTTCTCGTACAGGAACTCGAAGGTG
>JADMJQ010000124.1:0-29817 GCA_018780415.1 Roseateles sp.
TATTGCTAACTTCCTCACCCCACTCACACAGGCGCTCCACCAACTGGTCTTTGCTGACCAGGCGGCCGGCGCGTTGCAGCAGCACTTCGAGCAAGCTCAACTCGCGCGCCGACAGCTCGATCATCTGGTCATTGATATAGGCGACCCGCCCGGTGGCGTCGAAGCTCAAGGGGCCATGCTTGATGACGCTGGACGCGGTGCCCAGGCCGCGCCGGGTCAGCGCCCGCACGCGCGCCTCCAGCTCCTGCAGCGAGAACGGCTTGGCCATGAAGTCATCGGCGCCGAAGTCCAGGCCCTTGACGCGCTGCTCGACGCTGTCGGCGGCGGTCAAAATCAACACCGGCATCGACGAGCCCCGCGCGCGCAGCTTGCGCAAGACCTCCAGACCGTGCAGCTTGGGCAGGCCCAGGTCAAGAATGACCAGATCGACCTCATGTGAGGCCAAGGCGGCGTCCGCTTCCGTGCCGGTTCCGACTTGATCAACCGCATAGCCAGAAGCCCGCAGTGAGCGCAGCAAGGCATCGGCCAACACTTGATCATCTTCGGCAATCAGGATGCGCATGTTTGAGTCTCCGGTATGGGCTTGTTCTTGCGGCTCATTCTATGAGGCGGCGGCGTCGCACCGAGACCGCCGCTGCCGGATGCCCTTGCTGCGCTCAAGCATCAAGTTAGCGCCGAGCCCCAGCTTTTTCCACACACCAGGGAAAACCATTGCTTGATTCTTGAAAGCGCTTTCAATAGGATCGCAGCATGGCGGCAGCGGCCGTCCGGCTTTCAGCATTCGCAGCCAAGGCCCCCGATGAGCGTTCATGTGTGCGCCCCCATGCATCCGCGCCCGCTCTGCGTTGGGGGGCGGCCCGCATGCGCACGTCGCCGGGGCGGGGCTTAGAAAAAATACAACGAACCAAGGGAGTTCCCTAGATTCAAAACAAAGCAAAAATCAGTATTGTCGTGAAAGCGCTTTCAAGAGTCGCTGAAGAATTGCCAGAAAAAATATAACGGTTCCCAAATTTGGCCAGCACAGCTCGCCGACCGGTCGCATGAACTCATGTGGCCTGTGTAGAAAACCACAAACGGAGACAGACATGATCAATTCCCAAGTACGCCGGGGCAGCCAAAGCGCCGGCCCGGTTTTTCAAGTGAGCAAGCTGGCCTTGGCCTGTGGGCTTTGTGTGGCCGCGGTGGGCGCCACTCATGCGCAATCGGCCGCCGCACCCGCGGCCAAGCAGGCCGGCGAGACGGTGCTGGAGACCGTCGTCGTCACCGGCATTCGTGCCGGTCTGGAATCCTCGGTGTCGCTCAAACGCAATGCCCACGGCGTGGTCGACGGCATCGTCGCCGAGGACATCGGCAAGTTCCCCGACACCAACCTCGCCGAGGCCATGCAACGCATCAGCGGCGTGTCGATTGACCGCGCCAACGGTGAAGGCTCGCGGGTGACTGTGCGCGGTGTGGGCCCTGATTTCAATCTGGTGCTGCTGAACGGCCGCCAGATGCCAGCCTCCAGCATCAACGACAGCTCGGCCTCCGATTCGCGCGCCTTTGACTTCGCCAACCTGGCCTCGGAAAGCGTTTCGGCGCTGGAAGTTTTCAAGACCGGCCGCGCCAGCAAGCCCACCGGTGGCATCGGTGCCACCATCAATATCAAAACCGCCCGCCCGTTCGACAGTAACAAGCTGGTCGCCAGTCTGGGCGTGAAAATGGTGAAGGACGAGTCCGCCACGCACGCGCCGGATTCGGTCAAGGGCAGCGCCGTCACCCCCGAGGTTTCGGGCATCTACAGCAATGTCTTCGCGGACGGCATGTTCGGCGTCTCGCTGACCGGCAGCTATCAGCGCCGTGACTCGGGCTATAACCAGGCCGGCGTTTTCAACGGCTGGCACACCATTCCCGCCAATGGCGGCGGCTGGGGCGAAATTGCCCCGGGCAGCACCAATGTCAACCCGCCCAAGGGGAATGACCTGTATTCGACGCCGCAAAGCATCGGCTACAGCATGACCGGCGTGAAGCGCGAACGCACCAACGGCCAGCTGACGCTGCAGTTCGCGCCCATCAAGGACCTGACGGCCACCCTGGACCACACCTACTCCGAGAACAAGCTGCAGTCCAAGCGCAACGACCTCTCGGCCTGGTTCGGTTTCGGACCGTCCAATAACACCTGGACCGATGGCCCCATCGCCGCACCGCTGATCTACTCCGAAGTGTGGAAGCCGGGCAAGCCGGGCGACACGCCCGCCGGCGACGTCGCCATGGGCTCAGGCCTGTTCGCCACCAAGAACACCAACCATTCCACCGGCCTCAACCTGGCCTGGAAGCCCACCAGCCGCCTGAAGGTCGAGCTGGACGGCCACCATTCCACGGCCGAGTCCATGCCCGACAGCCCCTACGGCTCGAACTCGGTGATGGGCACGGCGGTGTTCAATCGCGGCACGACCACGGTGGACTTCAGCAATGACTTCCCGGTGATGTCGCTGCCCGGCGCGTCCAGCGACGTGAGCAAGCAAATGGGCACCGGCTCGTCCTTCCGCAACAGCTATATGAAGTCGGAGGTGGATCAACTCCAGCTGCGCAACAACTTCACGCTGGATGAGCGCTCCAATCTGGACTTCGGCCTGAGCCTGACCAACGTCAAGAACCGCTCGGCCTTCTCGGTCAATGAGAACGGCAGTTGGGGCGGCGTCGGCAAGCCGGAAGACTACCCGGACAACCTGTTCCACCCGCAGACCCTCTCCACCTACTTCTCGAACATCAACGGCAGCTCCAACCCGGCGCTGTTCAACACCTTCAACACCTTCGACTTTGAGGCCGTGCGTGCCATCGCCGCCAAGCTCGACCCGAACGGCAAATACTTTGCGCCCTCGACCGCCAACGGCTACACCACCGACCGCCGCACCACCGAGAAGTCGCAAGCCCTGTACGGCCAGTACAACGCCGAGTACGACGTCGGTGTGCCGATGGGCCTGGCCCTGGGTCTGCGCTACGAGCGCACCCAGGTGACTTCCAGTGCCCTGGTGCCCGCGTCCACCGGCATCGAGTGGCGCTCCTTCAACGAGTTCACCATCACCCAGGGCGCGCCGACCTTCACCACCCTGGAGGGCAAGTACGACTACGTGCTGCCGTCTATCGACGTGGACTTCGAGCTGAGCGCCAACGACAAGCTGCGGGTCAGCTACGGCCACTCCATCGGCCGGCCGGGCTGGGGTGCCATACAGGGCGGTCAAACCCTGGGGTCCTACCGCGTCGGTGGCGGCGAAGGTGCCCAGGGCGACCCGGGCCTCAAGCCGCTCAAATCCAAGAACTTCGACCTCTCGTTCGAGCATTACTTCGACAAGGGCTCCTATATCGCGGCCGGCTTCTTCCACAAGAGCATCGACAACTACATCGGCGACTCCCGCATCAAGGGCACGCCGTTCAATCTGCACACGCCCGTCGGCGGCGCCTTCTACAACGAGGCCATCGCCCAGGGTTGCGCAGCGACCGACAACCCTTGCATCCGCAACTTCATCTTCAGCCGCCACGCCACGGCACCGGGGGTGACGGCCACCGGCAAGGACGCGGCGGGCAACATCACCGGCACCATTACCGGTCAGCCGGGCGACCCCATCGCCGTGTTTGACATCTCCGTGCCGGCCAACCAGCGCAATGACCACATCAACGGCGTTGAGCTGAATGCCCAGTACGCCTTCCGCTCGGGCTTCGGTTTCTCGGCCAACTACACCTATGTGCGCTCGGGCCTGAAGTACGACAACAACCTGCTCGGCAACCAGTTCGCGCTGCAGGGCCTCAGCAACTCCGGCAATTTGGTGGGCTTCTACGAGGACCAGACTTACAGCGCGCGGCTGGCCTACAACTGGCGCGGCGAGTTCCTGTCCGGCACCCACGATGGCCGCGAACCCAACCCCATCTATGTCGAGCCCTATGGCCAGCTCGACATGAACCTGGGCTACAAGTTCAACAAAAATCTGTCCTTCCAGTTCGAGGTCATCAACCTGACCGACGAGATCGCACGCTCGCATGAGCGCCGCACCGAGATCCTGCAAATGGTCACCCAGACTGGCCGACGCTTCATGGTCGGCGCTCGCTACAGCTTCTAGACGGTGCTCGGTGGCCCCCATCACGGGGTGCCACCCTGGTTGTTTGGCGAGGCCGCAGCTGCGGCCTCTTCCTGTTTTACTGGGCGACGCTTGCCCTTTCGGCTTGTCTACACCATGACCCGACCCAACCTGCTCAACAACAACGCCCACGCCGCGCTGCGCATCCACAGCGGCCGCAGCGCCGCCCTCGGCGATCAGATCATGTCGGCGCTGGCCGTGCCGGATGAGTTCCGCAATCTGCAAGCGCATTACCCCATCGTGTTCCAGAAGAGCGCCGACGGCACGCAGTTCCAGCCCGTCGTGCTGTTCGGCCTGCAAGAGGGCGAAAACCTCTTCCTCAGCGCCGACGGTTGGGATGCGCACACGGTGCCGATGTCGGTCGAGCGTCAGCCCTTCATGATCGGCAGCGACGGCGAGCAATTGCTGGTCCACGTCGATCTGGACAGCCCCCGCATCGCCTCCGGCGCCGAGGGTGAGGCGGTGTTTCTGCCCCATGGCGGACAGAGCGACTATCTGGAGCGCGTCAACTCCCTGTTGCTGGCCCTGCACGACGGTATGGCGCAGGCACAGCAATTGAGCGCGGCCCTGCAGGCGCTGAACCTGCTCGAATCTTTTGTGCTGGATGTGGAGCTGGACGACGGCTCGCAAGGCCGCCTGGCCGGCTACTACACCATAAACGAAGAGCGCCTGGCCGCCCTGCCCGGCGACCTGCTCGAAGGCTTGCAGCGCGAAGGCCATCTGCTGCCGATCTATATGACGCTGGCCTCGTTGGGGCGCTTCCGTGACCTGATAGAGCGGCGCAATCAACGCCTGCCCGCCAGCGCATGAAAGCCCTGCCCGAGCGCCACGGGCTGGACCCACACGCCCTGCCCGACGAGGTGCTGAATGCCACTACGCCGGTGGTGCTGCGCGGCCTGACCTTGAGCTGGCCCGCCACCCAGGCCGCGCGCCGCTCGGACGCCGAGCTCGCCGCCTACCTGCGCCAGTATTGGCAGGACGCCACCGTCGGCATGTTGATCGGCCCGCCCGAGATCGGCGGGCGCTTCTTCTACAACCAGAGCTTGAGTGGCTTCAACTTCGGCCGCGATATGGGCAAGCTCGACGCCGTGCTCGACACCTTGCTGCAACTTAAGCGCGCGCCCGCCGAGGCGGTGCCCGCACTGTATGTGGGCGCGACCACGGTGGACACCTGCCTGCCCGGCTTTCGCGCCGCCAACGACCTGAATCTCGGCGAACGAGATGCGCTGGCCAGCTTGTGGCTGGGCAACCGCAGCCGCATTGCCGCCCATTTCGACGCGCCCGACAACCTTGCCTGCGTGGTGGCCGGGCGGCGGCGCTTCACGCTTTTCCCGCCCGATCAGCTGGCCAATTTGTACGTCGGCCCGCTGGACTTCACACCGGCCGGTCAGGCCATTAGCCTGGTTGACTTCCACGCCCCCGACTTCAAGCGCTTCCCGCGCTTTGCCCAGGCGCTGGAGCACGCCCAGGTGGCCGAGCTGGAGGCTGGCGACGCGATCTTCATCCCCAGCATGTGGTGGCATCACATCGAGGCGCTGGCGCCGCTCAACCTGTTGGTGAACTACTGGTGGAGCCAGGCGCCCGAGCACATGGATTCACCGATGAACGCGCTGATGCTGGCGCTCTTGACGATGCGCGAGCTGCCGCCGGCCCAGCGCGAGGCCTGGGCCGGCATCTTCAATCACTATGTGTTCACGGCCGACGCTCAGACCGCTGCCCATATCCCGCCGGACGCACGCCATGCGCTGGCCCCCATAGATGCGGCCGGCGCACGCCAGCTGCGCGCCCATCTGCTCAACCGACTCAAACGATGAACGCCAACCCAAACCCGTTTCGCCGCGTCGTGATTGCCGGCGGCGGCACCGCCGGCTGGATGGTGGCCGCCCTGATGAGCCATGTGCTGGGCCGCCAGCTCGACATCAAGCTGGTGGAGTCCGAGGAGATCGGCACCGTCGGCGTCGGCGAGGCCACCATCCCGACCCTGCTGACCTACCACCAACTGCTGGGTGTCAACGAGCAGGAGTTCATGGCCGCCACCCAGGCCACCTTCAAGCTGGGCATCCAGTTCGAGAACTGGCGCAACGTCGGCGAGCACTACATCCACTCGTTCGGCCTGACCGGCAAGGATCACTGGACGGCGGGCTTCCAGCACTTTTGGCTGGCTGCAAAACAACGCGGCCAAGAACGCGTGGCGGTCGGCGACTACGGCGACTACTGCCTGGAACTGCGCGCCGCACTTGAGGGCCGCTTTGCCCACCTGCCCAAGAACGGTATGAACTACGCCTTCCACCTCGACGCCTCGCGCTACGCCACCTTTTTGCGCGGCCGGGCCGAGGGCAATGGCGTGCAGCGCATCGAGGGCAAGATCGCCGAGGTGGAGCTGGCCGAGTCAGGTGACATTGCCGCGCTCAAGCTGGCCGATGGCACGCGCGTCGAGGGCGATCTGTTCATCGACTGCACCGGCTTTCGCTCGCTGTTGCTGGGCCAGGCGCTGGGTGTGGCTTATGAGGACTGGTCGCACTGGTTGCCCTGCGACAGCGCGGTGGCAGTGCAGACCGCCTCGGTCGGCGCGCCCATCCCCTACACGCGCTCGATCGCCCATCCGTTTGGTTGGCAGTGGCGTATCCCGCTGCAAAGCCGGGTCGGCAACGGTCTGGTCTACGACAGCCGCCGGCTGAGCGACGACGAGGCCCGCAGCGCGTTGTTGAAGAACGTCGAGGGCGAGCCGCTGACCCAGCCGCGCACGCTCAAGTTCACGCCCGGCCAGCGCCACAAGACCTGGCACCGAAACTGCGTCGCCATCGGCCTGGCTAGCGGTTTCCTGGAGCCGCTGGAATCGACCAGCATCCACCTGATCCAGCGCGGCGCGATCCGGCTGCTGCAGATGTTCCCGGCGGGTGGCGTGCGGCAGTGCGACATCAATGAATACAACCGCCAGAGCCAGGACGAGATCCAGCACATCCGCGACTTCATCATCCTGCATTACCACGTCACGAATCGGCGCGACGCGCCGCTGTGGCAGCACTGCGCCGCGATGGATGTGCCGTGTTCGCTGGCGCACCGCATCACCTTGTTCCGCGAGACGGGGCGGGTCTTCCACGCCCCTAACGAGCTGTTCGCTGAGAACTCCTGGATACAGGTGATGCTGGGCCAGGGCATCACGCCGGGCGCCCACCACCCGACGGCCGACCTGATGGGCGACGCCGAGCTGAGCAATTTCTTGGGCGACATCCGCGCCCAGGTCCAGCGCACCGTGGCGCAACTGCCGCCGCATGGCGACTATGTGCGCAACTACGCCGAGCAACCCGCTCACCGATGAACGCTTTGCCCTACGAACCCACCATGACCACTGCCCATCATCCCCTGTTCCAACGCTGGCGCTGGACGCCCTTGCTCGCCGCCGTTGCCCTCGGCGCCTGTGGTTCCGGCGGCGCCGATCAGGCGCCAGCGCCGCCGCCCAAGCCGCTGGCCCCACCGCCCGGCTACAGCCTGGTTTGGGCCGACGAGTTCACCAAGGCCGGCCTGCCCGACCCAGCCAAATGGGTCTATGACGTCGGCATGAACAAGCAGGGCTGGCACAACAAGGAGCTGCAGTATTACAGCCGCGAGCGGCCCGAAAACGCCGCCGTGCAAGACGGCAAACTTGTCATCACCGCGCGGCTGGAGTCGCTGTCCACGCAGCCCGACTGGGGCGGCCAGCGCTATAGCTCGGCCCGCTTGATCACCGCCGGCAAGGCCGAGTGGACCTATGGTTTCTTCGAGATCCGCGCCAAGCTGCCTTGCGGCAAGGGCAGCTGGCCGGCGATCTGGATGCTGGCCAGCCAGGGCGAATGGCCGGCCGGCGGCGAGCTGGACATCATGGAACAGGTCGGTTCCAACCCGAGCAAGGTCTTCAGCACCGTCCACACCACGGCCGGCAGCGGCGGCAACGGCAAGGGCGGCGAGACCCAGGTGCCCGACGCCTGCGGCGCCTTCCATAACTACCAAATGCACTGGACGGCCGAGCAGATTACGTTCGGCATCGACGGCAAGCCGCATGCGGTCTACGCCAACGCCAAGACCGGCAAGGCCGCCTGGCCTTTTGATGCGCCGCAGTTCTTGATTCTGAATATCGCCATTGGCGGCGATCTGGGCGGCCCGGTTGACGACGCGGCGCTGCCGATACGGATGGAGGTCGAGCATGTGCGGGTCTATCAGCCAGCCAAGTAGTTGGCGAAGCGTCGCCGCCGGCTTGCTGATGTTGGCCTTGAATGTGCAAGCGCAGGTGGCGCCGATAGCGATCAAGCCGCGCGGCAGCCAGCTTGCCGGCCCGGCGCAAGAAGATCGCGGCGAGCCCGACTGGCAGGCCCGCATGAACAACTGGCAGCGCGACCATGCCGGCTCGTTCGAGCCCTGGTTGCAGGCGATGCGCGATTGGCGAACGCAGCAGCTGGCCACGCTGGGCTATGACGACGCGCAATACCGCCGCGCCGATCTGCTCTGGACACAGCGTAATTTTGTGCAACCGCAGGCCATGGTGGAGGACCGCTATCTCTATGACCCGCTGACGCGACGCTACACGCCGGACCGCTACCTTGCCGATCTGGAGCAGCGTTATGGCGGCATCGACAGCGTGCTGCTGTGGCCGGTTTACCCGAATCTGGGCATCGACGACCGCAACCAATGGGATATGTTGCGCGACCTGCCAGGTGGGCTGCCGGCGCTGCGCCAGCTGGTCAAGGACTTTCAAAGTCGCGGCGTGCGGGTGTTGTTGCCGGTGCTGCCCTGGGACAACGGTTCGCGCGACGAGGGCCGGCCGATGCCGGAGGCGATTGCCGCGCTGCTGGCCGAGATCGGCGCCGACGGCATCAACGGCGACACCATGGACGGCCTGCCGCTGGCCTACCGCAAGGCCGCCGACGCCAGCGGCCGTGCGCTGCTGCTGCAGCCCGAGTTGTCGTTCAAGGACGATGCGATGCTGGCCTTCAACCAGCAGAGCTGGGGCTATTGGGACACGCCTTTTGTGCCCATGGTCAGCAAATGGAAGTGGTTAGAGCCGCGCCATCTGATCCATGTCAGCGACCGCTGGGCCACCGATCGCCACAACATCATGCAAGCGGCCTTCTTCAACGGCGCCGGCATCCAGAGTTGGGAAAACATCTGGGGCTGGTGGAACCAGTTCACGCCGCGCGATGCCGAGGCTCTCAGACGCATCGGAAACATCTACCGTGCGGTGCCCGAGCTGATCAGCAGCCCCGACTGGACGCCGCATCTGCCGACACAGCATTACGGCATCTATGCCAGCCGCTTTGACGGTGGGGGACGCACGCTGTGGACCTTGGTCAACCGCAATACCTTTGCGCTCGATGAGGCCATCATCAAAGTAGCGCATCAGCCGGGGCGGCGCTATTTCGACCTGTGGCGCGGCGTGGAGCTAAGCGCCAGAGTCGACGGCACCGAGGCGGTCTTGAGCTTCGAGATGGAGCCGCTTGGGTACGGCGCGGTGCTGGCGCTGGACGGCGGCGCCTTGCCGGCGGAGCTTGCGGCATTCTTGAAGATGCAGCGGGCGCGGGCCAGTGAACCCTTGAGCGCCTATTCGGCCGAGTGGAAGCCGTTGCCGCAAACCATGCTGCCGATCGCGCCCACGGCGGCCGCCAGCCAGGCGCCGAGTGGCATGGTGGAGATTCCCGCCGGCGAGTTTGACTTTCGCGTCACTGGCGTCGAGATCGAAGGCGAGAACCGCCCCGGCATGGATGTGCAATATCCCTGGGAGGCCTTGCCCCGGCGCGCCCATCTGCACCGCATGGCGATGCAGCGCTTCTTCATCGACCGCACCCCGGTCACGAATGAGCAATTCAAAGCCTTCATCGACGCCGCCGACTACCGGCCCGCCGATGCGCATAACTTTCTGAAAGCATGGAGCGGGCGCAGCCTGAGGCCGGGCGAAGAGCAGCGCCCCGTCACCTGGGTGTCGATTGAAGACGCGCGCGCCTATTGCCAATGGGCCGGTAAGCGCCTGCCGCATGAGTGGGAGTGGCAATACGCGGCGCAAGGCAGCGATGGCCGGCTCTACCCCTGGGGCAATCAATGGCTGGCCGCCGCTGCGCCAGCGCCCGCCAACGGCCGCGCGATGCCGCCGCCGGCGCCGGTTGGCACGCATCCCTTGGGCGCCAGCCCGTTCGGGGTCGAAGACATGGTCGGCCTGGTCTGGCAATGGACCGACGAATTTGCCGACGAGCACACCCGCGCGGCCGTGCTGCGCGGCGGCAGCTTCTATCGCCCGCAAGGTTCGCACTGGTACTTTCCGCACGCGCACAAACTGGGCGAGCATGGAAAATACCTCTTGATGGCGCCGGCCAAGGACCGTGCCGGTGGCATCGGCTTTCGCTGTGTGGTGGACGCCAGCTGAGTTTGCATTGCTTTGCAGGGATGATTGACCGATGAAATACGCAGGTACTTTGCTCTTGGCCACAGCGCTGCTGAACTTGTGGGGCTCTGCCGCGGCCGCCGAAGGCCAGCCCTTTCGCTGGCCAAAAGGCGAACGCGCGGCGGTCAGCCTGGCCTATGACGACGCGCTGAACAGCCAGCTCGACACCGCCATTCCGGCTTTGAATCAGGCCGGACTGCGTGGCAGTTTCTATCTGACGCTGAGCAGCGACGTCGTCGGCCAACGCATGAGCGAGTGGCGCGCGGCGGCCGCCGCCGGCCATGAGCTGGGCAATCACACGCTGTTTCATCAATGCTCACGCAGCGGACCCGACCGCGCCTGGGTCAGCGCCGACAACGACCTCGACAAGATCAGCGCCAGCCAACTCGCCGCGCAGATTCGTGTCGGCAACACCTTGCTGCAGGCGATTGACGGCAAGACCGAGCGCAGCTTCACCGCGCCCTGTGGCGATTTATTGGCCGCTGGCCAGAACTATCTGCCCTTGATCAAGGGCGATTTCGTCGCCATCAAAGCGGTCTTCGGCGGCGTGGTGCCGGACATGGCCAAGCTCGACCCTCATGCGGTCGGCGTGGTCGTGCCGGTCGACGTCAGCGGCGCCCAGCTGATCGCCCTGGTCAAGCAGGCGGCGGCGGCCGGCACCATGATCAACTTCACCTTCCACGGCATCGGCGGCGACCACCTCAGCGTGTCGGCCCAAGCGCATGCTGAGCTGCTCGGTTACCTCAGCAGCCACCGGGAGTTGTATTGGACGGATACGTTCTTGAACATCATGAAGCATGTGCGGGCGGCGCAGCCTTCTCAATGAGATCGTTTTGGGGCGACCGAACTGGCGATCACCCACTCACTCAGCTACCTCGGGACATTCAAGCCCCCATCTGCCCCAAACCGCAGCGCCGCTGAGGCGTCTACATCCAGCTTGACCCGCTGCCCGGTCTGAATGTCGCCGTGGCCGGCGCCGACCTTGGCGCTGAGCAGGTCATTGAGGCCGTCCAAGCGGAGGTAGAGGATGGAGCTGTCGCCCAGATGCTCGGCCAGCTCGACCGTGGCGGCAATGCCGGCTTGATCGGCGGCCACCAGCTGCACATGTTCGGCGCGCACACCGATGCGTTGAGTTTGCGGGTCAGCGGCCGTGTTGCCAACCAGTCGCGCCCACAGCTGCTGATGCGCCTCGCCGGCCACCCCCACCACCGGCCGGTCAATGAAATTGATGCGCGGCGCGCCGATAAAGGCAGCGACGAATTCATTCGCGGGCCGTTGATAGAGCTCCAGCGGCGCGCCGAGTTGCTCGATGCGGCCCTGGTTGAAGACAGCGATGCGGTCGCCCATGGTCATCGCCTCGACCTGGTCATGGGTGACGTAAATCATCGTCGTGCCGAGCTCCTTGTGCAGCCTCGACAGCTCGATGCGCATATTGACGCGCAAGGCCGCGTCCAGATTGGACAGCGGCTCGTCGAACAAAAACACCTTGGGCTTGCGCACAATCGCCCGCCCAATCGCGACCCGCTGGCGTTGGCCGCCGGACAGATCCTTGGGGTAGCGGCCGAGCAGATCGGTGATGCGCAACACCTCGGCGGTGCGGGTGACTTGTTCGTTACGCTTGGCCTTGGACTCGCCCGCCATCTTCAGCGCGAAGCCCATGTTTTCGGCCACCGTCATATGCGGGTACAGCGCATAACTCTGAAACACCATGGCCGCACCGCGGTCGGCCGGCCGCACCTCATTGGCACGCAGGCCGGCAATCTGCAGTTCGCCGGCCGTGATCTCCTCCAGCCCGGCGATCATGCGCAAGGTGGTCGATTTGCCGCAACCGGACGGGCCCACAAAGACCATGAACTCGCCGTCGCGCACCTCCAGGTCTATGCCTTTGATGATCTCGGTCTGGCCATAGCTTTTACGGATGCCGCGCAGTGAGACTTGTCCCATTTTTTTCAGTCCTCAGAGGGTTTTCTGCGCTTGCAAAAAGTCGCGGTACCAGAGCGCACTGTCTTTCAGCCTGCGTTGCTGGGTTTGATAGTCGACATGGACGATGCCAAAGCGCTTTTCATAACCCGAGGCCCATTCAAAGTTGTCCAGCAGGCTCCAGACCATATAGCCGCCCATCTCCACACCCTGGCGCATCGCCTCGGCCACCGCCTCGATATGGCGCGCCAGGTAGTCGACGCGGGCCTTGTCGTGCACGCGGTCGCCGACCAGCTCGTCCTTGAAGGCGCCGCCGTTCTCGGTCACGAACAGCGGCGGCACCGGGTAGTCGCGCTTGAGGCGCAGCAGCAGCTCGGTCAGGCCCTCGGGGTAGACCTCCCAGCCCATATCGGTGACGGTGAGGCCGGTGCTGCCGGCCTTGTAGCTCTTGTCGGCACTGACGACCGAGTGCGAGTAGTAATTGACGCCCAGAAAGTCCATGGGCGCTGTGATCGCCTGCAGATCACCGGCTTCGACGACGGGCGCGTCGCCGCCGAGGTCGGCCAGCACATCGGCCGGGTAGCTGCCCTTGAAAAGCGGGTCCAGATACCAGCGCAGCAGGCGGCCATCTTCCAGCGTCGCTTGGGCAAGGTCGGCGGGCGAGTCGGTGGCCGGGTGCATTGGGGCCAGGTTCAGCACAATGCCGAGCTTGGCGCGAGCGCCCTGCTCGCGCAGCGCCTGCAATGCCAGGCCATGGCTGAGCAGCAGGTGGTGAGACACCTGGGCGGCGGCCTTGCGGCTCTTGATGCCGGGCGCAAAGATGCCGGTTTCATGGCCCAGCACCGCCACCACCCAGGGCTCGTTATGCGTGGTGATCGAGGCCAGACGGTCGCCCAGGCGGGCGTTGATGCCCAGCGCGTAGTCGACAAAATGCTGCACGGTGTCGCGGTTAGCCCAGCCGCCGCTGGTCTGCAAGGCGGCAGGCAGGTCCCAGTGATTCAGCGTCAGATGGGGCTGCAGGCCACGCGCCAGCAGGCCGTCGACGATGCGCTCATAGAAGTCCAGGCCCTTGGCGTTCCAGGCGCCGCTACCGGCGGGCTGCACGCGCGGCCAGGAGACCGAGAAGCGGTAGGCGTTGACTCCCAAAGCGGCGATCATGTCGAGGTCCTCGGCCCAGCGCAGGTAGTGCTGGCAGGCGACGTCGCCATTGCTGGCGTCGGCAATCGCGCCGGGCTGAGCGCAGAAGTTGTCCCAGATCGACGGGCCTTTGCCGTCGGCGGCGTGAGCGCCTTCGATCTGGAACGCGCTGGTGGCCACACCCCAGACAAAGTCGGGCGGGAAGACAGAGTTCTTGTTGCTCATGGGCATAGAGGAAATAGAAGAAGGGTTTGGCAGCGCAGCGTTGGTTTACTTGACGGCGCCGACGGTCAAGCCGGAAATCAACTGCCTGGAAGACAGCACGAACAGCACGATCAGCGGCAGGGTGGCAATCGCCGAGCCCGCCATCAGCGCGCCCCATTCGGTGTCCGCCGGGCTTTGCAGGCTGCGCAGCGCCAGCGGCAGCGTGTACATCTCGGGCGAGCGCATCACGATCAAGGGGCCGATGAAGTTATTCCAGGATGCGATGAAGGTGATCAGCCCGAGCGTGCCCAGTGCGGGTTTGAGCAGGGGCAAGACGATGCGCCAATAGATGCCGAACTCGCCGCAGCCATCCATGCGCGCCGCCTCGACCAGCTCGCGCGGGATCGAGGTCAGGGCGAACTGCCGCATCAGGAAGATGCCGAAGGCGCTGGCCGCACCGGGGATGTAGAGCGCACGCGGTTGGTCTATCCAGCCCAGCATGTCCATGATCATGAAGGTGGGGATCATGTTCATGAAGGTCGGCAGCAGCATCGTGCCCATCACCAGGCCGAACAGCGCCTTCTTGTAGCGAAACTCGAACAGCGCAAACGCATAGCCGCCCATCGAGCAGAACAACAGGGTCAGCGCCGTCGAGGCCAGGCCGACATAGACGCTCCAGCCCAAATTGCGCCAGAACGGGATGCGCCGGGTCAGGATGGCGAGGTTGTCGAGAAGGTCGTCGCCGAAGAACAGCGGCGGCGGCATGCTGAAGATCTCGCCGCGCGAATGGGTGGCGAACACGAACATGAAATAGAACGGCGCCAGCATGACAGCCAAGCCGATGCCGACCAGGGCGTAGGCGGCCCAGGGTGCCATGTGATGACGGGTGATTTGCATGGGATTCTTGGTTCAGCCGCCGCGCTGGCGAAAAGCACGGTTGGTCAGCCAGGTCAGCAGGCCGACCAGCAAAAAGAGCAGCCAGGACATCGCGCTGGCCGCGCCGAAATCATTGAAGTCAAACGCCATGCGGTAGAGATAGATCGCCGTCGTCATGCCGGCCTGGTCGCTGCCGCCGCGGCCATTGGTCAGGATGAAGGGCTCCTCGAACAGCTGCAGGCCGCCGATCACGCTGAGCGTGACGCCGAAGAAGATCATCGGCTTCAAACTCGGCAGCGTGATGTGCCAGAACTGCTGCAAGCGGCCGGCGCCGTCCATGCGGGCGGCCTCCATGATGTCGGCGGGAACAGTCTGTAGCGCAGCCAGATAGAGCACCACATTGAAGCCGACATAGCGCCAGAAAACGATCATCGCGATCGCCGGTTTGAGCGCATCCGGGTTGTTGAGCCAGTCGATCGCGGCGGCCGGCATCAGCCAGCCGATACCGGGTAGCTCGCGCAAGGCCGCGATAACGCCGTTGATCAGGCCGTAGTCGGTCGAGAACAGCGAGCTGAACAGGATCGCAATCGCCACCGTCGAGGTGATGTAGGGCATGAAGTAGGCGCCGACCACACCATTGCGCAGGCGCTTGAACGAGGCATGGATGAAGCAGGCCAGCGGGATCGCGACCAGATGCTGGGGCACGCCCGAGGCCAGGGCCAGCCAGGCGGTGTTCTTCAGCGATTTCCAGAACCATTCGTCCTGCAGCGCGAAGACGAAGTTATCAAGGCCGACAAAAGTCATTGCCGTCAGACCGCTGGTCGGCTCCCAGGTCTGAAAAGCCAGGTAGAGCGAGAACGCCAGCTGGAACATGCCGAACACCATGAACAGCAGCACAAAAGGCGCCAGGAAGACATAGGGCGCCCAGCGTGGCGGCAGGCGCAGGAAGACGGGTAATTTCATCGTGAGGTCCCGGCGCGGTCAGCGAGTGGCGCGCCGCGTCAGCAGGCGTTCGGCATCGGCCAACGCGGTGCGGATGTCTTTGCCGCGCTCCAGCACCTTATCGAGTTCGGTGTCTATCACCTCCTCGGCAAATGCATCTTGCTTGTGCACGTCCACCGCCTGTATGCGGCGGGCGGCGTCGCGCCAGCCCAGGCGCGCGGTCTGGCCGCCCAGGAAGGCAATCGGCTGTTCGAAGAAGGGGTCATCATGGGCGTCCAGCAAGGCCGGGAAGGCGTCCTGCGCCTTGAAGGCGCGCAGCTGCATCTCGCGGTTCAGGGTCAGGAACTGAATCAAATCCCAGGCCAGCGCCTTGTGCGCCGGGTCGGCCTTGCGCGGGATCGCAAAGAATGTGCCGCCATAGGCCGCAAACGCGCCTTCAGGCAACTGCGCCGCCCGCCACAGGCCGGCGGTGTCGGGTGCTAACCAGCTGTTCAGATGACCGGCCAGCCAGGCGCCGCTGAGCTGGGTGGCAATGCTGCCGCGCTTGAAGCCCTCGGTCCAGTCGGCCGACCAGGCGAGCACGCGAGCGTCCAACTGGTGCTGGCGCACCGCGCGGGCCAGCTCGAAGGCCCGCACAAAGCGCTTTGATGCGACCAGCACCCGCGACTGGCTGTCAAAGTAAAGCCCCTCGCCGGGCTGTATGCCGGTGCGGATCAGGATGTTCTTGATGTCGCGGGCATGGGCCAAGAGGAAAGCACCGCTGCTCGCCTTGATCTTGATGCCGGCCGCCACATAGCTGTCCCAGCTGCGCGTCAGGTCGGCCTCGCTGACGCCGGCCTTGGCCAGCACGTCGCGGCGGTACAGCAAGGTGCCGGGGCCGATATCGGTCGGCACCGCTACCACCTCACCGCGCCGGTTGTGGGCTTGCTGGTAGGCATAGGGCACGAAGCGGCTCTTGAAGCGCGTGATCTCGTAGGGCGGCAGCGCCAAATCCTCGAGGCCGTAGCCGGGCGAAAAACGGCCCAGATAGCCGACCTCCAGCGCCATCACATCGGGCAGATAGACCGCTGTTGACAGGGCCGTGGTCATGGCCGTGTGGTGGTCGGCAAATTGGCGGCTGACCACCTTGACCTCCACATGGGGATGGCGCTGCTGCCAGGCGGGCAGCGCCGCACGGACGATCTCGTCGACGGCCGGATAGGCGGCCACCACCAGCGTTTGCTGCGCGGCAGCGCGCTGCGCCAGCGTCAGGCCGAGCAGGCCCAGCAGCGCTGTCACTAGGCCCAGCCAGGCGCGCCAACTGGCACGCTTGTTCGTTTTCATCGCCTGCTTGTCTCCGCCTGGAATCGGCCATCATCGTGGGCGATTCGGTCTGTATTTATCAGTTCATGGCGCTCTATGAAAGCGCTTTCAGAATGTAGTCCAGGCCGGTCGGGCTGTCAACAAAGGGTTAGTGCCTAGGCCCGCGCCATGGCGGAGCGGGGTCGTGAGGGCCGGCCGCAGCCAGCACCCAGCCTTCAGCCGGAGGTCAGGGCGCGGGTTGATCCGCGCACGATCAGGCGTGGTTCCGGCAAGGCCGCCTCGGGCTGCTCGCCGGCCAGCAATTGCAAGAGCGAACTGGCCGCCAAGCTGCCCAGCTCATAGGCCGGGTGGTGGATGGTGCTCAGTGGCGGCAGCGAATGCGCGGCGCCGGCCAGGTCATCAAAGCCGACCAAGGACACGTCATCGGGCACATGCAGGCCATGCCGGTGCAGGGCCAAGGCCGCGCCAAACGCCATCTGGTCGTTGGCGCCAAAAATCGCCGTGAAGGGCTGGCCGCTGGCAATCAGCTGCTCCACGGCGAGCAGGCCACTTTCTTCGTGATATTGGCCTTGCACGACCAGGCCCGGCCGGTAGGGCAGGCCGGCGGCTTCCAGGGCGCTGCGGTAACCGCGCAGGCGTTCCAGCGCGTCGGGGTGAATCACCGGGCCGGCGATGAAGGCAATATCGCGGTGCCCAAGCGCCAACAAGTGCGCGGTCGCAAGCCGTGCACCCTCGAAGTTATTGAAATCGAGCGAGAACAGGCCGGGTGCAGACAGGCTGCGGCCGGTCACCACCACCGGCAAGGCCTTGGCCAGCGTCGTCAAGGCCTCATCGCTGAGGCGCCCGGTCAGGACGATGAAGCCGTCGACGCGGCGTGAGCGCAGCACCTCGATGCAACGAGCTTCTTCCTTGGCGTTCCAATGGCCGCTGACAAACAGCGGGCTGTAGCCGACCTTGTTCAGCGCCTCTTCGATGCCGCGCAAGGCGATGCCATAAAAAGGGCTGTCGATGGCCTGGGTGATCACGCCGACGCTGAGCGTGCGCCCGCCGGCCAGGCCGCGCGCCATCGGGTTGGGCACAAAGCCCAGTTCGGCAATCGCCTGGTCCACCGCCGCGCGCTTCTCGGCGCTGACCACCGCCGTGCCGTTCAAGATCCGCGAGACCGTGCTGGGCGACACCCCGCAAGCTTCAGCCACCATGCCCAGCGTGACCTTGGGGTCATGGCCGGGTGGCGTGCTGCGCGTGGACTTGCGTTCTTTGGGGCTGCTCTTCATGGCCTGCGGTCGGTTGTGGCCCCGCAGTTTAAGGGCCCCGCAGGGCCTGCCGCTATTTACCTTGCGTGCGACGTTTGTGCTGCCCCACCGCAGCCAGCAGACCCAGGCCTGCCAGCAGCATTGCATAGCTGGACGGCTCGGGCACGGCGGCGGCAATGGTGCCCAGCGTCAGGTCGTTGGCGCTCACCCAAGTGAATTCACCATTGGGCTGCAAGGCACTGACCTGGAACACATCCAGATGGCTGGTCGACACAAAGCCATAAAAACTGCCCGGCGTGGTGTTGTTGACCAGAATGCTGAGCTCGGCGCCGTCGGCATCGAGTGCGTTGACCCGAATGGTCTGGCCCGGCTTGAAGGCGCCCGACTCGTCGGAGCCGAAGAAGAAGCCACCAACGCCGTTGACCTGTTCGGAGAAGTAGCCGAAGGTCAGGTAGTCGGCCGCACGGTCGGTCGACAACCATTGATCGCTGCTGCTGCCGGCGGTGTAGAGGTCGGTGTAGTTGCCCGATTCTTCGACGGCCCAGGCCGAGTAGCTGTGCGCACCGACCTGGGCATTGACGGATTGGCCGATCACGGCCCAGGGCAGGTCGTCAAAGCTTTCCACCGCGGCTGCGCTGATGGCGGCCAGGTAGGCCGACTGCGAGTCATAGAAGGTCAGCGCGGCCTTGGCCTGGCCGCCGGCCGCGACGCAGATGGCAGCGACGGCCAGCGCGCGCAGGGAGAGAGGATGGATGCGCATTGCGTTTGTCCTTGAAGAAGGTGTTGAGTTGTTGATCATTTACTTGATGCCGCAGCGGCCCATGCTCGCGCCGGCCTTGACCTTGGCGGCAAACTCGATCGGGAAGGCCGTCGCCGTGGTGCTGCCGCCTTCGCAAACAAAGGCTTGCTTCAGGTCCACGTACCAGGTGGCGCCGACGCCGGCCAGTCCGCCGACCAGGGTATTGCCTTGGCCGCTGATCGCACCGGGGTTGTCCATGCCGTACTTCTCGGCCTCGACCACGCCTTGCTTGCGGAAGAAATCATTCAGCTGGATCCAGCCCACGTCCTCCACCCACATAAAGCCGGCGAAGCTGCTGAAGAAGCTGCCGACTCGCGAGATCAGCACCCGTCCGTCGTCGCTGATGCCGGCGATGCTATTGCCCGGCATGCCGAAGTTGGCCTCCACCCAGGCCGGACCCTCGACCTTGCAATGGTCGATACCGTCCCAGCTGGAGAAGGGGAAGTCGGTGCAGAACTTGGGCCCGCTGATAGGGCGCATGGCGTTCTCGCCGGTGCCCAAGAGCGCATTCCACAAGACCACGCCCCTGCCGGTATCCAGCGGCACGCGGCTGCCGTCGGCGTTGATCACCTCGGCCGTCACCGCCCCGGTCAGCGCGGTCAGGTCGATCGCGTCGCCTTCGTTGATCCAGGCGAAGGCATTGGTGAAATTGCCCTGCCCGACCACCACGGCGCCATTGCCGGCCACCGCGGAGGCGCGCACCCAGGGCAAGAAGGGCAGGTTCAACCCGCTCATGCTGAGCGCTCGGCCACCCTTGTCGGCCGTCCACAAATAGGGGTGTACGTCCAGGCCGCTATTGGTATCCCAGTTGAACGAGTCGCAAGTGCCGTCGGCCAAGGTCTTGGTGCTGCCGGCCACGGCCGCGCTGCCATTGCTGTTCATGCCCCAGCCGTAGCTGCTGGCGTAGCCGCCTTGGCCGCCGATGCCGCAGCTGTCACTCAAGGCACCCAAGGGAGTCAGGGCTTGCGTATCCAGGTTGTAGAGCGCCATCTGCTTGATCAGATAGGGCTCGCCGCCCCAGGGGTCTTCATTCAGCACGCCGTCAAAGTTGGCCTCCACCATCATCTGGCTGCCGTCATGGGTGATGGCGCTATTGCCCGATGAATTCAGGTTCAGTTCTTGTGGCAACAAGCTCAAGCCGGTCTTGGCATCCCAATAGAAAGGCAGAGTGCCGCCCACCTGGCCACCGCCGCGCTGGCCGTCCGCCGACAAGCTGGAGATATAGCCCGAGGTCAGAAAGCTGTATTGCACGCCGTCGGTGTGGCCGTTGAAGATCAGATCAGCGGTCTTGGCGACACCGGCCTCGACCTTGATGGCGCCCACCATGCAGGGCGTATCGGCGACCGGGTCGTTGGTTTCGCCCGCGTTCCAGTACTCGGCCTGCGACATCAGCATGGCCGGCTGCGTGGGGTAGCCGCCGCGCGTGATCTCCTCGGTATAGATCTGATAGCTTTCGCCGGCCTTCAGATTGTTGATGCGAAAGCGCCCATCCGGGCCGAGCTGGCCCTGCGTTTGGTCGCCCGACATCACCGAGACCGCGTCACCGAGTGGATCCTTGACGTTGCGCGCAATGATGTTGACGCCGCTGAAGCCGGTGTGGCCATCCTTCAGCAGCAGGCGGCCTTCAATCGAGCCGGTTTTGCTAAGGTAATCGGCCGTGGGGTAGAGGTTGGAGATGCCGGCGATGTCATCGGCCCGGTCCACCGTGCTCATCTCGTAGCCGGCCGACCTGCCCTTGGCGACATTGTGCGAGTCGATGAAGGGGAACATCGTCTCGATATGTTTGGGGTCGATATGGCTGGCATTCGGCCCATACAGCCAATGGTGGACCGGCGCCACGCAGCCGGCCACGCCGGGGTAGAGGTCGCGGCCGTAGCCGACCTGGCTCAGGTAGGCGAGCTGGCCATTGGTCTGCGAGTGCGACAGATTGATCGCGTGGCCGAACTCATGCGTGAAAATGCCGGCATAACGCGCACCATTGACGTCGGCCGGTGGCTGGCTGCGCTGGCCGGACGGCGGTGTCTCATGGCTGACCATATAGCCATTCATCACGGCGGTGGCCTTGACGATGGTCTCGGGGAAGCCGTCGCCGTCGCGGTCTTCGGCGATCTCGGGCATTGCGATGCCCAGCACCTGATCACGCGGCACGCCGAAGTATTCCTCCAGCACCTTGCCGTCGACGTCATAGATGACGTAGAAGCCACCTTCGTTGTACTTGCCGTAGACCAGGCCGGCGGTGATGCCGTCCTTCACGTCAACACCGATGCTAGGCACCTGGCTGAACGGTGTGAACTTGGCCGGGTCGGTCTCGGCGCGCCAGGTCGAGGTGACGACCGAGCTCCATTGCTTGAGACCAAAGGCTGTGATGTTATTGGCCTGCGCCTCGCTCAGGAAGACCGAGCCGTCATCCTTGCGGCTGAAGGCATTGATGTCGGTGTAGACCTTGATCGCGCCTTGTGACGTGTCCCAGCGCAGCGGCTGCAGATTGGCCGGGTTGTTGTTCAGGTAGAGCGGGCCGGCGGCGTGGCCTGCGGCAGCGGCCAAGGTCAGGGCGGCGGCGATGGCCGAGAGTTTGAAGTTCTTGTTCATCAGCGCATCGCTCCGGTGGCAATCCAGTTGTTCTTCACCGCACGGCTGACCAAGCCTTGCAGCACGTTCACGTCGACGGCGCCCGAGGTCTTGCTGAGCATGCTGGTTTCGGGTGCGCGCAAGAGGCCGCGGGTGACGACTTGAACGCCCTCGAACAGGCCGACGTTGTTGAAGCTATTGGTGGCCTTGCTGCCGTTGATGCTGAACTTGCCTTGGGCCAGGCCCACCGGCGTGCTCAGGCCGGACTTGGCCGTGGGCTTGTTCATGAAGGTCATCACCCGCTCACCCACGGCCCAGGTCGGCATACCCTCGATCTTGGCCGGCAGCAGATAGCGGCCGTCGGCCATTTTGCGGGCCTTCAACAAGCCAAACTGGCGGAAGGTGTAGCTGCTCTTGGGGGCCAGGTCTTGCTTGACGCTGCCGGCGACCTTGAGCGTTACTTCTGTGTAGGGCACGCCGTCCTGGATACCGTCTTTGACGGCAACCACTTCGCCGCTGACGATGAGGTCGGCCTTGGCGATCATCTGGCTGAGGTTCTGGGTCGGAAGCTGGGTCGCTTGTACGCTGGACGCACCGGCCAACAGGGCCAACAGCAAGGCCGACAGCAGGGCCAGCCGGGGTCGCCGCGCCGCGCTCGGTAGGGCGCGGCTGCGCGCAGATCGGAATTGCGATTTCATGGCACTGACTCCGGGAGAAAATTGATGTGAAGTGCAGATTAGCGACCCTACCCGGCCTGCCGTCCCCCCCATCGCGGGTGGGCCGGGAATACCTGGAATGGGTTAGTCCGGGGTCGCGGCTTTTACACTCGGGTCATGAAGTTCTATTTGGATGAGGTGCAGCTGGCGGCGCTTGAGGAGGCGGTGCAGGCCGCTGCGGAGCAGCCGTCGGCAGCGGCGCTGCAGATCGAGCTCGCCTGGCATTTGCGCCAGCGCGACAGCCGCCGTGCGCTGGGTTTGCTGGCCACGGCGGCGCCATTGGCCGCGTCGCTGCCTGCCGGGCTGCAGGCCCGCAGCGCCTTGACGGCTTGCGAGATCGCGACGCTGTTTTGCCGCCTCGGCGCGGCCGAAGTCCATCTGGCCCAAGCGCGGGCCTTGCTCGCCGAGCAGGACGACGGCGACGCGCTCGGTGACGCTCATTTGTGCGAAGCCCTGTTGGCCAAGCTGCAACTGCAGTACGAACGCGAGCAGCGCGCCTATCAAGCCGCCATCGCAAGCTATCAAGCGGCCGGCGCCGATGGCCAGCGCTTGAGCATCGCCAAGGCCTGGCTAGGCTATGAGCAAGCCTTCACCCGGCCGGGTGCTGAGTTGCCCGCCGAGCCGCCGACCGACGCGGCCGCACTCGCCTGGTGGACGGGCGCACAGGCCTTGACGCGCAGCCGCCGTGTGCCGGCCGAAGCGGCCGAGCTGTATCTGCAAGCGAGTGAGCTGGCCCGGGCGACGGGGCAGATCAGATTGACGATCAGTTGCACCATCAACTCGGCCTCCACCGTGCAGGGCCTGGGTGACTTTGACGAGGCATCGAGCCGGTTTTCCCAGGCGGTGATGCTGGCCAAGCGCTGCGCCTGGCCGATTCAGGTCGGCGCCAGCAAGACCGGCGTGGGCCGCCTGCTGCGCGAGCTGGGACAATTGCGCGAGAGCCGCGCCGTGCTGACGGCGGCCCAGCTGGCTCTGGGCGCGGCGCCGGCCGGCCACAATGCGGCCAATGCCAGCGGCGAGCTGGCGCAGACCCTGCTCGCCTTGGGTCAAGCGGCCGAGGCGGTGGGTCCGATCGCCGAGGCCATGAGCATTTACCGGCGTGCCGGCGCCAGCGGCAGCATCGCGCTGAACCTGATCTTCCAGGCGCGCATTTTGGCGGCGGCCGGCCAGCCCGACGCGGCCTTGGCGGCGCTGGCCGAATCCCAGGCCTTGATCGACGAGCTGGGTCTGCCCGCGCTCGGTGTGGCCGTCAACGACGCCTTGGCCGAGGTGCACCGGCGCTACATCAGGCTGGCGCCGCCGGTCGGCATGACGGCGCCCAACGCCGCCATCCACTACGCCGAGGCGACGCTGCGCAGCGGGGCCTTGATCGACGCCTGGCAGGCGCCGGCGGTGCTGTATATCGCCTTGGCCGATGACTGGGAGGCCGCCGGCGACATCCCGCGCGCCTATGACTACGCCCGCAAGGCCCTGGCCGCCAAGGCCAGGGAGGCCAGCCTGACCCTGGCCCACCCGCTCGCCGTACTGCGCCTGCGCTTGCAGCACGACCATGAGGAAGACGAGGACGCGGCGCAGCCGGATGAGCCGAGCGGGGCGGTGCCGGGAGCCTCGGAAAAGCTGCTGACCCCAAAGGAGCGCGAAATCTTGGCGCTGCTGGCGCGCAACTATTCCAATAAGGAAATCGCCAACGCCCTGATGGTCAGCAGCGAAACCGTCAAATGGCATTTGAAGGCGCTCTACAGCAAGCTCGAGGCGGCCTCGCGCAAACATGCGGTGACGCGGGCGCGGACCATGGGGATGTTGGGGCGGGCTTGACGCCGCCGCCGGTCGGTGGGGAGCAGGCCGTCAAATGCGGGGCCTGCCGGCGCTTTTCCGCACTTGACAGCGATAAATTGTGACTAGGATCGTGGGCAAATTCATTTTGCTCAGATTGGAGTCACCATGCTCGACGGCTTTCGCATCTCCCAGCGCTTTCTCGCCATCATGGCGCTGTACTGGAGCACGTTCTTGCTGCTGGCCGGCCTGGCTCTGTGGGGTTTGTTCGGCGCCTCGGCCGAACTGGACGAGATCACCGGCCGCCGCCTGGATGCCTTGACCGAGCTGAACCAGGTGGTTGCGCGCAATCAGGCCAATCGTCTGGAAGTGTTGCTGAGCTTTCAGCATGCGCCCGGCAGCCCCTTGGCGGCCATCCATGACCATCCGCTGAGCGTGCATCTGGACAATATGGCCAAACGACGTGCCGAGAATGATGCCGCGTGGGGGAAGCTGCGCGCTGGCTTCAATAGCTCGGCGGGCCAGACGCTCTACGAGAACACCGATACCAAGCGTCGCGCCTGGACGGCGCAGGTCGACAAGGCCGTGGCGGCCGTCAAGGGCAATGAAATGACCGACGCCGTGATGGCAGAGTTCCTCAAGGCCGGGCGAACCGAGGGCGCGGCTTTGTTCGAGTCCTTCGAGAAAATGCTGGCCTACCAGAACGAGCGGGCTGGCGCCACGGCGCAGCAGGCCAGCCAGCGCGCGCATCGCCTGCTTTATAGCTTTATCGGTCTGACCTTGTTGGTCGGCATCCCGGCCACTTGGATGTTCTTCAGTTTGCTGTCGCGTATTCGCTCGGGCTTTGCCAAGGCAGATGAAGTCTCCAAGGCGATCGCCGAGGGCGACCTGAGCATAGACAGCCCATCGGACGGCAGTGACGAAATCAGCCATTTGCTGCAGCAGATGCATGCGATGCGCGATCGCCTGGTGGGTCTGATCCGCGAGGTGCGCAGCACGGCCGAGAGCGTGTTGCTGGCCGCCACCGAGGTCGCGGACGGCAATATGGACCTGTCCACGCGCACCGAGCAAACCGCCAGCAATCTGCAGCAGACCGCCAGCACTACCGATGAGCTGAATGCCACGGTGCGCCAGAACGCCGCCAATTCCGTGCAGGCCAACCAGTTGGCCCTGACTGCCTCCGAGGTGGCCGGGCGTGGCGGCTCGGTGGTCGGCGAAGTGGTGCAGACCATGCGCGGCATCAATGAGAGCAGCCGCAAGATCTCCGACATCATTGGCGTGATTGATTCGATCGCGTTCCAGACCAATATCCTGGCGCTGAATGCGGCGGTGGAGGCGGCGCGTGCCGGCGAGCAGGGGCGCGGCTTCGCGGTGGTGGCGTCCGAAGTGCGCAGCCTGGCCCAGCGCAGCGCCGAGGCCGCGCGCGAGATCAAGAGTCTGATCAACACCAGCGTCGAGCATGTCGAGCAAGGCACGACCCTGGTTGACCGGGCCGGCAACACCATGCAAGAGGTGGTGAGCTCGATCCGGCGGGTGACCGATATCGTCGGTGAGATCAGCGTCGCCAGCGCTGAGCAGAGCCAGGCGATCGGCCTGGTCGGCAATTCGATCTCGCAGATGGACCAGGCGACGCAGCAAAACGCCGCCTTGGTGGAGCAAAGCGCGGCCGCCGCCGCCAGCCTGCGTGACCAGGCCAATCAGCTGGTGGCGTCGGTGGCGGGCTTCAAACTGCCGCGGTCCTGAGGGTTCCTAGAAACGAGGAGTCTCGGGCCGGACAGGCTCCCGGCGCAAGACGCGAACCTGTGCAGTGACTTTGTACCGATCTGCGACGCAAGCCCCCTCGGCCGGGGGGGACGGCTTTGCTGCCCACGCCCCTATCCTGCAGGCACTGAGCCGGGAAGCGGTTTCGGGCAACAACGAAAAACAAAGGAAACCCCCATGTTCGCACGCACAGTTTTGGGCGCCATAGCCTGCCTCATGCTCAACACCACGGCCAGTGCCGGGGCGATCATTGGCGGTTCTACCTTGCTGGACAACAGCGGCCTGACTCAGCTGGAGGGCTGGCTTGGCAAGGGCCAGCTGACGGTCAGCAATCTGTTCACCAAGACCACCGGCAGCAACTCGCAGTCATTCCACCAGGCCGCCGACGGCAAGGGTGCCACCTTCACGCTGATGAAGGTCAGCATTGACCAAGGTGCCAGCTGGGAAACCATTGGCGGCTATGACCCGCTGAGCTGGGATTCCAGCAGCAGCTATCACTACGGCGCGGATCGCAGTGCCTTCATCTTCAACTTGAGCGACAAGGTCAAGGCGGCGCAGCGCAGCGATGGTCAGGGGCAGTACCAGACCTACAACGCGTCTTACTACGGCCCCACCTTTGGGGGCGGTCATGACATCTATGTCGACTCGACTTTGACCAGCGGTTATAGCCTTGGCTACTCGTTCGGCTATGTGAATGCCGGTTACTACGGCAGCGGCAGCATCGTCGATCAAAGCCAGTGGCGAACTTCGTTCATGGTCGGCGCGCTGGAAGTCTTCAGCATTGCCGCTTACGTCGCACCGGCGCAGCAGAATGTGCCGGAGCCGGCTTCGCTGGCCCTGGTGGGTCTGGCGCTGTTTGCCGCTGTCGGCTCGTCAAAACTGAAGGCGCGCCGCAGCGTCTGAGCCGCTACTTGCCGGGCTGCGCACGCGCCGTCAATGGGGCGTCAAGCGCCGCTTCTCAAACCTTGCGGCGGCTGCGCAGCTTGGCGACCAGCAAGCCCAGGCCGGCCAGCATCAGCGCATAGCTTTGCGGCTCAGGAATTGGCGCGTTGATGGACAGGGCGATGAACTGCGTGAACTGGTTGCCGCCGAAGTTGTTGTCCGACACCAGCATCAAGGTCTGCTTGCCGTCAACCACCGGGCCGAGGGTGATGCCCTCGATATTGTCCAAGGCCAGCACCGAACCGTCATCGTTCTTCAGCGTCGACAGGTCGAGCAGCAATTCCTTGCTCATCGCGGTGAAGCTCTGGCCTTGCAGCGAGTCCAGCCCGGCCACATCGGTGGCCTGGCGCGCATCGGCATAGAACAGGCGGATGGTGTTGCCGGTGGGCTGGCCATTGGTGGTTGCCGCCACGCCGGGCGTCGCCGCGCCAACGCCGAACGAGCGCTCGATGGTGATGAACTGGCGATCGCCGATGGCGATGAAGTCGGTCAAGCCGTTGGTGGCGAATTGCCCCGGGATCGGAGGCAGCACCACCGGCGCGACCTGGTACACATACTCGGCGCCGGCTTGGCCGCTGTTGAGGTCAAACGACAGCAGGCGGCTGTTGCTGCCGTTGGCCGTGGTGGCGGCCGGGCCGTCTTGCACCAGTGCGTTCTCGGTCGCGGTCCAGAGGGTCTGGCCGTCTTGTGACAAGGTCAGGCTTTCAAAAGCGAGGTTGTTGACGATGCCGCGGTCACCGGCCTGGTTGCCGGCGATGGAGCCGGCCGGCTTGAAGCGGTCCGGCACGCCGAAGCTGCCGGCATAGCTGCCGTCCAGGTTCATGCTGCGCACGGTGGGGTCTTGGAAGCCGGCGCCGGCACGCTGGCCCTCGTTGCTCCAGTAAATGCGGTTGCGGGCGGCGTCCAGGCGCAGGCTTTCGGGGTCGACCTGGTTGGCGCCGAAGGCCTTGCCGTCGCTATTGAGGATGGTGGTGACGGCGCTGAAGTTGACACCGGCATTGCCGGGCGTGGCGCTGCGCTGGAACTTGGCCAGGTCGAGGCTCAGCTCGTAAAAGCGCGCCGGGTTGATGGCGCTGCGGTCGTCGGCGATGGCCAGATAGCGGCCGGTGGCGGCGTTGTAGTCCAGCCCGGACAGGCCGCCGATGGTGGTGCCCGCATACATGCTGCCGGACGCGACAATTTGTTGGCCCAGATAGCTCAGGCCAATCGACTCGGCGTGGGCATGGCCCAGGCCCAAGAGGGCGCAGCTCAGGATGAGGATGGATTTCATGGTGTTTGTGCCTTGAATGAATCGGTGGAGGGACGGCCTTGATCGCCGAGTAACGCGGCAGAGGCTAGGGGCTGAGCGTGACAAATTTCAAGCCTATTCGAGGCCTTGCTAGTCCGTTTGACTCATGGCGACCCGTGCACTGCCCACGATCAGCGCCTTTGTCCTACGCCCATGCGGCACGCTCTCCCTGGCCTAGGGGCCCGACTCAGGCCTACGCTCAGCCATGTTCGGCTCGGGGCCCCACAAGGTCAAGGCCTAGCCGGTGCAGCAAGCTCCTCAACTCATCGCAAGGAATCATCACCATGAGCGAAAAATCCGCCAGCGTTCTATGGACCGGTGCCGGCAAGGCAGGCAAGGGCCAGATCAGCACCGAATCCGGCGCTTTGCAAGACTTCCCCTATGGCTTTGCCAGCCGCTTTGGCGACGACCGCCGCGCCAGCAACCCCGAAGAGATCTTGGCCGCCGCACACGCCGCTTGTTTCACGATGGCGTTCTCGTTCGCTTGCGAGAAAGCCGGCTTTGCCACCCGCACGGTCGACACCCGAGCGAAGGTGCGATTGGCGGCACAGGGCGAAGGCTTTGTGATCGACCGTATCGCGCTGAGCCTGAAGGCCGTCGTTCCCGGCATCGATGAAGCGCAGTTTCAGCAACTCGCCGAGGCCGCCAAGCGCGACTGCCCGCTGTCCAAGGCACTGGCCAGCGTGCCCGAGATCAGCCTGCAGGCCAGCCTGGAAACGGGCGCGTAGCCCTGGGCCAAGTTCAGTCGGCCGGCCCCGGGTTCTTGAACACCAGGCGCTCAGGCGGCACGCGGGGGGAGCTTTTCCTGATTCGACGGGTCAATCCGCGCCAGCGTCGATAATCGGCGCCCTACACCTTGCGACCTCGCGTTTTTGCATCTTTGCGCTCCAGCCCATGTCGAATCTGATTATTCACGGTGGCACGCCTTTGGCGGGCCGCATCATCCCGTCCGCCAATAAAAACGCCGTTCTGCCGATTTTGTGCGCCACCTTGCTGACGGCCGAGCCGGTGCGGCTGCGCGGCGTCACCGAGATCACCGATGTGAAGAAGATCCTCGAGGTCTTCCGCAATCTGGGCAGCTCGGTCGAGATCGACTATGCGACCGGCGTGCTCGATGTGCATCACCGCGCCACCCATTTCGACGCCGCCCGCGACCGCCTGCCCGAGGAAATGCGCTCCAGCATCATGCTGGTGCCGGGCCTGATGGCGCGCTTCGGCGCCGCCCGCATCGAGGACGACGTGACCGGCTGCACGCTGGGCGTGCGCGAGATCGACCCGCATGTGGAGGTGTTCCAGCGCTTCGGCGCCGCGGTCGAGCGCCACAGCGACGGCCTGGTGCTGAAGGTCGAGGGCCAGTTGCAGGCCAACGACCATTGGACCGATTACGCCTCGGTCACCACGACCGAGAACTTCGTGCTCTGCGCGGCGCTGGCGAATGGCCGCTCCACGCTGATGAACGCCGCCTCCGAGCCGCATGTGCAGGAGTTCTGCGCCTTTTTGCAGATGCTGGGCGCGCGCATCGAGGGTTGCGGCACCTCCAAGCTGACGATTCATGGCGTCGAGAAGCTGGGCGGCGGTGAGTTCACGTTCGCCGAGGACTTCCACGAGATCGTCACCTTCTTGGCCTTGGGCGCCATCACCGGCGGCCAGGTCGAGGTGCGCAATTCGGTGCCCGAGCAGTTCCCGCTGATCGACCGCACGTTTGCCAAATTCGGCGTGCAGATCGTGCATGAGAACGGCTGGTCGCGTGCGGTCACCCATGGGCCGCTGAAGGTCAAGGAGCCGTTCACTCGCAACATCCTGCAAAAGGTCGAGGCG
>JADMJQ010000124.1:29858-50769 GCA_018780415.1 Roseateles sp.
ACAAGGTCTATGACGGCGCGATGGGCTGGACCTCGGAGCTGAGCAAGTTCGGCGGCCATGCGTTTTTGTCCGACCCTCACCGCATGGTCACCTTCGGCGGCAAGCCGCTGCATGCGGCCGAGGTCGAGAGCCCCTACATCATCCGCGTGGCGATCGCGCTGCTGATGGTGGCCGCCAGCATCCCCGGCCGCTCGGTGATCCGCAACGCCACGCCGATACGCCGCGCCCACCCGCGCTTTGTCGAAAACATCTGCAGCTTGGGCGCCCGCATCGAATGGGTCGAAGGCGACTGATGCAAGTCGCTGTTTGGTGGAGGCGGGCCGCGGCCATGCTCGGCGCGGCCATGCTGGCGGGCGCGGTGCAAGCGAGCGCACAACCGCAGCCTCTGCTTGAGGCCCAGCCCGAGGTCTTGACCTGGCTGGTGCGCGATGTGCCGCCCTATTTCAGCTATCCCGGCGGCAAGGCGCCGCAGCGCCCCGAGGACCTTGCCAACGGCGAGATCGATGGCTATCTGCGCCTGCTGATCAAGCAGCTGCCGCAATACCGGCATGAGTTCATTGACGCCGGCTTTCCGCGCTTCGAGGCGATGGTGCGCCAAGGCCAGGCGCTGTGCTCACCGCTGCATGTGGTGACGCCCGAGCGCCTGGAATGGCTTTACTTCACCCATGTGCACCCGCCGCTGTTGTCGCGCCAGGTTCACTTCATTCTGCGGCGTGACAACTTACCGAAGTTCGAGTCGCTGGGGGACGCGCCGGCCTTGGCCGAGGTCTTGCAGCGCAATGATCTGGTGGGTTTGCTGCCCAGGGATCGCTCCTTTGGCGCCAAGATCGACCTGCTGCTGAAAGAGCGCGGCGAGCAGGCGCCCAAAACCGTTGTCGCCGGGCGCAGCATGCACTTGCTCTTGATGCTGAGTGCCGGGCGGATGGACTACACGCTGGAATATCCCGCCACCGTGGACGAGTTTGTACGCAACAACGGTGGTGGGCATGATTTCGTCAAACTGCCCGTGGCCGAGAGCCGCAGCGCCAATCTGGCCACCTTTGCCTGTAGCCGCAACACTCAAGGCCGCAAGATGATTGAGGCGATTGACCTCGGCGTGCGCAAGCTGGCCCAAGATCCGCGCCGGAATGACTGGATTCGCGCCTGGCGGGGCGAGCAAATCGACCCGCAGGAACGCCTGCGCCTGAAGCGCTATCTGGACGAGCGCGCCCGCGGCGGCGCGCAAATCGAATGACGCGGGCGCGCAGCCTTGTTTTGCCGCTGCGCGACGGTGTTGGCGCCAGCGCCGTGGCCCTGCCGCAGAGCGGACCATGGCCGCTGATGCTGGACTTTTTGGACCAGCGCATGCCGGCCGTGACGCGTGCGGTCTGGCGCGCCCGGATGGACAAGGCCAGCGTCTTCGGTGAGCAGGGTCAGGTCTTGCCTGCGGACGCCGCCTATCAAGGCGGCGGGCGGATTTTTTACTACCGCGAGCTGGCCGCTGAAAGCCCTATCCCCTTCACCGAAACGATTGTTTTTCAGGACGACCGGCTGCTGGTGGCCGACAAGCCGCATTTTCTGCCGGTCACGCCCGGTGGCCGCTTTGTGCAGGAGACCTTGCTGGCCCGGCTCAAACAGCGGTGCGGCTTGGTGGATTTGAGCCCGGCCCACCGGATTGACCGCGAGACCGCCGGCCTGGTGATGTTCACGCTGCGTCCGCAGGACCGGGGCGCCTATCAAAACCTGTTCCGCGACCGCCAGGTCAGCAAGGTCTACGAGGCGATCGCGCCCTATCGCCCCGACGTGCAACTGCCCCTGACTCGCCGCAGCCGCATGCAGGAAAGCGCCGCGGCCTTTATGCAGTCAGAGGAAGTCGCCGGTGAATGCAATGCCGAAACCCGCATCGAACTGCTGGAGCGCTTGAGTTCAGGCGTTGATTTGGCACGTTATGCCCTGCACCCCAGCACCGGCCAGCGCCACCAGCTGCGCGTGCATATGAACGCGCTCGGCCTGCCCATCGTCGGCGACAGCATCTATCCCGACTTGCTGCCGCAGCAAGACGCCGCCGACTTCAGCCGGCCGCTGCAGCTGCTGGCCAAGACGCTGAGTTTTGTGGATCCGCTGAGCGGGCAGCCGCGCCACTTCGAAAGCAGCCTGCGGCTGAGCTCTCGCGTTTAGACCCGCGCCTTCAGCGCCATCCTGGCGGCCAAGGTTTGCATGCAAGCCTGCGCCAGCTCGCGGCCCTTCTGGACGAAATGGGCGCTGAAGTAACGCCGATGTTCGTCGTGCTCATGAAAATGATGCGGCGTCAGCACGGCCGAGAACACCGGCACACCACTGTCCAATTGCACCCGCATCAAGCCATCGATGACGGCGCTGGCGACAAAGTCGTGGCGGTAAATGCCGCCGTCGACGACCAGGCCGCAGGCCAGGATGGCATCAAACTGCCCACCGGCGGCCAGCGTCTGCGCGTGCAGCGGAATCTCGAAGGCGCCGGGCACCTCGAAGCACGCGATTCGGTCGGGCGGTATGCCCTGGGCCTGCAGCTCGGCCAGACAGGCGGCACGGGATTGGCCGACGATGTCGGCATGCCAGCCGGCCGAGATGATCGCGATGCGAAGCGACGGCAGATGGGCGGCGGGAACGGTGTTGCTGATATTGCTATTGAATCGCTGATTCATGGTGGACCTTTGAGGTTTGACACATAAATCAGGGCAAGCGCGCGAAGGCGAACGCAGCGGCGCCGCTGCGGCTTCTTCGAGAAAAAGTCACAACGGCGTTGCTGTATTCATCGCGATCTCTTTCATCCGGACTGTGACCGTCGGCTCTGGCATCGCACCAGATCTGCTGACCCCGCCTCCAAGCTAGCTCGGATGCGGGCGCTCGCGGGCTCGTGAGCCTAAGCCCACATACCGCCGGTGGGGAATTTCACCCCGCCCTGAGAACGCTGCTCCGCCCTTGCGGATGGAGCGGGGCGATTCTAGTTGCCTCTGTCGGGTATCAGCCGCGCAGCAGCGCCGCCAACGCCTGCGCATCCAGCACCGTCGCTTCCTCTTGACCCTCCAAGATGCCATCGGCGAGGCCGCGTTTGTCGCGGTGCAGGTCGATGATGCGCTCCTCGACCGACCCGGCCGTGACCAGGCGGTAGACGGTCACCGGGCGCTTCTGGCCCATCCGGTGCGCGCGCCCGGTGGCCTGGTCTTCGGCGGCCGGGTTCCACCAGGGGTCGACGATCAAGACATAGTCGGCCATGGTCAGATTCAGACCAAAACCACCGGCCTTCAGGCTGATCAAAAAGACCTCGCCCTCGCCACGCTGAAAAGCCGCCACGCGTTTGGTGCGCTCCGCCGCCGGCGTGCTGCCGTCCAGGTATTGGTACTTGACGCCCATGCTGTCGAGGCGCTCGGCCAGCAGCTTCAAGAAGTCGGTGAACTGGCTGAATACCAGGGCCTTGTGTGAGCCGTCGACCAACTCGCGTACGATGCGCTCGAACTCGCCTGACTTCGAACCTACCAGCCCCAGCTCGGGTGCCACCAGGCGTGGGTCGCAGGCGGCGCGGCGCAGCCGCATCAGCTCGGCCAAGACCTGCATCGGTGCGGCCTGGCCTCCTCTTGCGGCGCTGGCCACCGCATCCTGTGCCGAGCGGCGCAGCGCTTCGAGAAAGCTCTTCTCTTCGCTGCTCGGCTGCACCAGGTGAACGATCTCGGTGCGGGCCGGCAGGTCCTGCAAGACCTGGGTCTTGGTCCGACGCAGCAAGAACGGCGAGACCAAGCGGCGCAGGCGCTGGCGGGCCGGCGCGTCTTGATGCTTTTCGATCGGTGTGGCGAAGCGCTCGGCGAACTGGGCCGCGCTTCCCAACAGCCCGGGGTTGATCAGATTCATGATGGACCACAGATCGGCCAGCCGGTTCTCGACCGGCGTGCCCGACAGCGCCAAGCGGAAATCGGCCTTGAACTCGGCCACCGATTTGGCTCGCTTGGTGGCGGCGTTCTTCAAGGCCTGCGCCTCGTCCATCACCAGCGTCGACCAGGCCTTGTCGGCGAACAGCTCGGCGTCGATCTGGGCCAGCGCATAACTGACCACCAGTACGTCACCGGGGCCGGCCGCCGCGATCAGGCCGGCGCGGTCAGCGTCCTCGCCGTAGATGGTGGCGCGCAGGCCCGGCGCGAAGGTGGCGGTTTCCTCCAGCCAGTTGCCGCAAACCGAGGTCGGCGCCAGCACCAGGGCCGGCCCCAGCTCGGCGCGGTCTATCAGCAGAGCTAAAGTCTGCACCGTCTTGCCCAGGCCCATATCGTCGGCCAAACAGGCGCCGAGGCCGGCCTGCGCCAAGCGCGTCATCCAGACATATCCGTCCATCTGATAGCCACGCAGCTCGGCCCGCAGCCCGGCCGGCACTACGGGCTGCAGCGCGGCAGCGCCGGCCAGCGCGTCCATGCGCACATGCCAGGACTTGTCGCCGTCGACCGCCATATCGACCAAGGTCTCGTCCAGCCAGCTGGCCACCGCATGGGGAAGCTGCAGCTGGTCCTTCTTGAGCTGGCCGAGCGCATCGAGGTCGCGCAGCTGCTGGCGCAATTGCTCGCTCAGCGCCAGATACTCGCCCTCGCCCAGGCGCACAAAGCGGCTGCGCGAGGCACGCGCCAGCGTCAGCAATTCCTGCAGGCTGATCACGCGGCCTTCGTCCAAAGCTGCCTCGCCGTTCAGCGCCAACCAGTCGCGGCCGCTGCTGACCTGCACGGTCAGGCTCTGGCTGGCGACCGGCGTCACCCGCAGCGGCTTGCCCTTGGGCCAGTCGAGTGCGGCGATGCCGTCAAGACCCGGCAAGACCTCGACCGCGCGCAGCGCTTCCTCCGCATCGGCCAGCATCCAGGGCGACTCGGGGCCCAGCTCGGGGTCGAGAAAAGGCAAGGCGTCGAGCACCGTCAAGCGGGCCGCGTGCTCAGCGGCCAGGTCGCGCTCGGTCGCCAGGCTAACGCCTTCATGCATGCACATCAGACGGCCGCGCCCCTGACCCGGCGTGACGGCCGGGCCAAAACTGCCGAAGGGCTGGGCCACCAATTGCAGCTGCAGGCCGTCGCCGAGCGGGAACAGGCGGGCGTGCAGGCGGCTGTCGCCGGCCACCATCTGGCCGGCCTCGGCATCGCTGTGCAACTGGAACAGTCCGCTCAGCACCTGCAGCGCCGCGCCTAACTCGGCCGTCGCACTGACCGGCACCGCCCAGCCCTGCGCGACCAGCTCGGCGACGCGCTTCTGCGCGCTGCTGATGCGGATCAGGCGGGCACGCTGCGGGCCGTCGCGCAGGATGCGCAGCGAATCGCGCCTCGCCGCCTCGGCCTCATGGTTGCTGCCGAAATAACCGAACAGCCGCGGCGGCTCGATGCCGACCAGGGCAGGGTGGATGCGGAACTCGAATTGCTCTTCGCCGGTCGCCTTGCCGGACTCATCTTTGCGGGGTCGCTTCAACACCTCCAACTCGGGCTGGGCCTCGACCAGTTCCACCCATTGGCCGGGCGCGTCGGCGAACATCAGCGCCGGATGGCCGATCAAGGCCAGCGCTGCCTGCGGGCCGTCGATCTGATAGCTGTTGGCGCCGCCATAGACGCTGCGCTCGATATGGCGCAGCACGGCGTTGTCGCGCGCATCGGCCGCGCCGTTCTTCTTCAGCTTGGTCAGGGTGATGGGCTTGAGCTTGGCCACGCCGCGCGCGCTGACGCTGCGTTCCAGCGGCTGCACGTCTTGCACCCGGCCCTGCGGGTCCAGCTCAATTTGCCAGGCCAGCTCGGTCGTGCTGCCGGCCGGCTTGGCGGCGGCCTTTTCGTCGCCCAGCGAGGTGATGGCGGCAAGCGCATCGCGCCAGGCCTCACGCGGCGCGCCGAGGAAGCTGGCGGGCGCTTTTTGTCCTTGCAAATTCAGCGTGATGGGCCCCATCTCCAGGCGCTCGGCGGCGGCCGCGGTCCAGGCCGCCAGCCATAACTGACCACTGGCCTGCAGGCGCTGCACGATGGTCTGTACGGCCGCCGCCTGCCATTCCAGCGCCGGTTTGCCGGCCCAGGCGGCCAGCAGCAGGCGCTCGGCGGCGGGGCCGAGGCTGTGTTCGCGTGACTCCATCGCCGGCAGATAGGCCAGGCAGTTCTCATCCAGGCTGTCCTCGCCCAGACGGGTGCCGATCACATGGGCCCAGCGGCCCCAACCCTCGTAGGGCGAGGGGCTGCGCGAGCCCGACTCGCCGATGCAGAACTTGCGCGCGGCCGTCCAGGCCTTGGGCTCATCCTGGGCCAGCAAACACATCACATAGATGCGCGCCATATCGAGGTCAAGTGCGTCGCGGCGGGCGCCGGTGGTCTTGCGGATGTCCTTGATGGCGGTCTCGAAGGCCTCGGCGGCCGGGGCCCAATCGCCGCGCGCGGCCAGCTCGGCGGCCTCGAACATGGGCAGGCTGGGGCCGCTCAGGCCGGTCAGCAAGGCGCGCATGCCCGCGAAATCAAGTGCCTGCGCGCGCGCTTCGGCCAGCTGCGCGCGCAGCTCCGGCGCCACCGACATCGGCTCGGCCTTGAAACGCCCCTCCAGCCAGCGCGACATCAGCAGCGCGCGCGGGTCGGCCGGCGGCAGCAAGCTCATCGCCTGGCTCATCAAGCTGCCGCGCAAATCCGCCGCCATGCTGCCCAGCAGTTGAGGCATCCAGGGCAAGGTCAGCGCCTCCAGCAAGAGCAAGGGGTCGCGCAGCTCCAGCAGCGGGCCGTTGAGGCTTTTTTCATAGTCGGCGCGGCTGACGCCGGAGTAGATGAACAGGCGCAGCAAGGTCAGCATTTCGCTGCGGCTGCGAAAGCTCAGCCAGGCGATCTCGCGCCGCACATCGCCATAGCCGCCGCCAAATACCCAAGCCAGCCAGCGCCAATACTGCTCGGCTGCGGGGCGCTGCAGCAAGCTTTGCAGGCGCTCGCCATGCTGGGTCAGGTCGACCACATAGCCGCGCCCGGGCAGCAACTCGACCAGGCCGCGCCGCTGCAGCGACTGCAGGCATTGGGTGGTTTGGGTCAGCTCGAACGGCATGCCGCGGGCCCGGTCCAGCGCGCCGCTGGCCTGCAGCCACTGCTGCACTCCTTGCGCGCCGCGCGTGCCGCCGCTCAGCAAGAGAGCGTCAAACACCTGCTGTTCATCGTCGGCGTGCAGTGGCGGCGGGGCCGTGGGCTTGCTGCTTTTCTCGCTCATGCCGGCCTTGATCTGGCGCGCCTTGGCCAACAACTCGTCCTTGTTCTGGGTCGACAGGCCGGCAAGGGCGGCCAGACGGGCATCAAGAGCTAGGGGCGGAGTTTTCTTGGTCATGGTGCGCAGGAGGTTGAGGCGCGAAGTATGCCTACAGCGCTTGCCGGGGGCCGCTTTCTTTGCCGCCTTCACTGCCGCGTGAAGCAAGTCACGCGGCCCAGCACTCCTCGCAAGCGATCGCCAAATGCATGCACAAAGCCGGTAATGCTCACTTGCGCTGGCGGCTCAGGCCCGTACATTGGGGGTCAAGCTTGGGGTCGGGGTTCGCGCCGCGCCGGGCCACCCCTCAATTGTTGTTGAAGCACTTCATGAAAATACGCGTACTTGGTTGTTCCGGTGCGATTGCCTCCGGTTACAAGACCACCGCCTTCTTGCTTGACGATGACATCTTGATCGACGCCGGCACCGGCGTCGGCGATTTGCCGCTGGAGGCGATGGCGCGCATCGACCATATCCTGGTCAGCCACTCGCATCTGGACCACATCGTGTCCATACCGCTGCTGGCCGATGCGGTGCTGCGCTTGCGCGACGCCGCTGGCCGGCCGCCGATTCAGATCCATGCGCTGCCCGAGACCTTGCAGGCGCTGCGCCAGCACATCTTCAACGGCGTGATCTGGCCCGACTTCACTCAGCTGCCCAGCCCCGAGCGTCCGGTGCTCAGCCTGCACCCGTTCGAGCTGGGGCAGCGCCTGCGTTTCGCTGACTTTGGCAAAAATATGCGTGAGATTGAAGTGATCACCGCCGCACACACGGTGCCGGCGGTGGGCTTTGCGGTCAGCGGCGCCAATGGCCACTGGGTCTTCACCGGCGACACCGGCCCCAACCCCTTGCTGTGGCAGCGCCTGGCCGGCATGCCGCTGGCGCATTTGGTGATCGAAACCGCCTTTGGCGACGATGAACAGTTGCTCGCCCAGGTCAGCCGCCACCTTTGCCCGACGGCGCTGAGCAGCGAATTGGCGCAGTTGGGCGGCAGCGTTGAGGTTCACATCACCCATATCAAACCCGGCGAGGGTGCTGCCGTGATGGGCGCCGTCGCCGCGCTGGCCACGCCGCATCGCATCAGTGCGCTGAAGGCGGGGGATGAGATGGTGTTTTGACGCCGGCGAAGGCGCCTGGGTGCTTGGGCTGCCCGGCAACAACAAAGCGCCTTCAATGGCGCTTTGTTGTTTTTGCCAGGGCAATTTACCGCTGGCCTGCAAGTGAGCAAGGCGAGGCTGACAAAAATCGTCACATTCCTTAAAGGACGACCGAATCGCGCCCATCAAAGTGACAAATTTTGTCAGCGCCGGCCGGGTCAGGCCGAGCAGATGTGAGAAAGCGCACGGAAAGTCGGGTAAAAATACCTGGCACGACCCCTGCATTCAGGGGGGGTGCCTCTACCCCTTTATCAACACCCCCTTTCTCCAGGAGTCTCATCATGAACATGAAGCGCGTCCAACAAGGTTTCACCCTGATCGAACTGATGATCGTCGTGGCGATTATTGGTATTTTGGCGGCGGTGGCATTGCCGGCCTATCAGGATTACACCAAGAAGGCCAAGTTTGCCAACGTCGTGTCGGTGTCCAACGCTTACAAAATGGGCGTCGCTGAATGCCTGAACAACGGTACGGCTAAAGCCGACTGCGATATCGCTACGAATGGTGTGCCCTCGGCGCCAGCCACGATGCCCACCAACGTCCAATCAATCGGTGTTGTTGATGGCGTGGTAACTGTCACCGGCACATCAGCGGCTGGTGGTTACACCAGTGTTCTGGAGCCCACCGTTGACAATGGTGTGATGCGCTGGGCTCAGTCGGGAACATGCAAGAACGCTGGTTTTTGCAAGGACTAAGCTTTACTGTTGTTGAGTGGGATGTGAGCTGAACTCGCCTCCACCTAGAAAAAGGGCGCCCAAACAGGCGCTCTTTTTGTTTTTGCTGCAGCCTAGCTCGGTGGGTAGGTTGCTGGCGCTTCATTGCAAGCCTGACAGGCCTGAAGAAAAACATGGCGCTTACCGGTAAGAACCTGAAACTCAATCTTGTAAGCGCGGGTCTGGCGTTGCCATTCGTCCTCAGTTACTACCGTAACCCTTCTCCTACCGCGTTCCAGCAGGCTGCGACTTGGTTGGCGTGGGCGGGTTTCTTATGGATTTTGCCCAGTTTCTCCTGGCGGCTTGCTGCGCTTCATGCCCGCCCTGCTTTGCAGTTTCTGGGCGTGATGGCTGCGGCGGTGCTGATCTCGTTGGCTATTCTCGACATCCCCACCGCGTATTCGATAGCCACGCTGGGTGCCTTGGCTGCTGCGTCTGTGTTGGTGTGTGCCGGTGCTGGGCTGGCGACATCTAACGAGCTTCCACAGCTGTTCGCCGTACTCTGTCGAGGCCTGGTTCTGGCGGGAATGATCAATGCAGGTATCAGTGTTCTGCAGATCTACCAGCCAGAGCTCTTGGATGGTTCGGTACTTGCTCAATCCCTGTTGCCAGGGCGATCTGTCGGCAATTTGCGTCAACCGAATCACCTGGCCTATCTACTGGTTTGGTCTTTGCTGGCTACAGCGATGCTATACCAAATGGGGAAGCTACAGACTATTTGGGCGCTGGCCATGTCGTTCGTGATGGCTGCAGCGTTGGTGCTGAGTGCGTCCCGCACCGGTTTACTGTCTTTGCTGTTATTGGTGGCATGGGCTGTGTTTGACTCCTCGGCAGGAAACAAGACTCGCAGAATCCTCTTGCTGTCGCTTTTGTGGTTCACGCTGGCTTGGATGGGGTCGGTGTGGTGGAGTCAGGCAAGTGGAGCAGAACTGGCAGCTCAAAGCCGTATAGCCGAGGGGGTCGCGTCCCCACCCCGTTGGCTCTGAAAGCGGTAGTTGATGGCGGTGTCAATGACATTGACTCCCATGGCCAGTCGGTCCGGCCTGCACTTTGATCACACCCATAACCTCGTTCTTCAATGGCTTGTCGAATTGGGCGTGCCCATGGGCTTGTTATTGACAGGTTTGTTGTTCCGTGTTTTTTGGCTGGCGTGGAGAAAGACTAGTTCCCAGGCTTCTGGTTCGCAGCAATTTGAATCGCATCAAATACGCCGAGCCTCGTGTGTTGCGGCATGTCTGATCGTGGTGCCCAGCTTGCTTGAGTACCCATTGTGGTATGCCTATTTCTTGTTCCCTGTTTTCTTCTGGATAGGGGTGAGTCTTTTCAAAGGGACTGCGTCCGCAGGAGTATCGCGGACACCACGGATGTCGAGAATCTTGGCATCTGCCTTCTTGTTCTTGGCTGTGTGGCTATGTTCGGACATCAGGAAGGCTCAACAAGTCTTTGACCCAATGAACGAAGGCGATTGGGCCCCTTTGTCCGAGCGACTTCAGATTGGTCGAACCTCTGTCATCTTTCCTTATGCCGCCGAATACATGGGGGCGACACGTTTTTCACCTCGACCTGAAGCGTTGACTTATGCCGAGCGGGCAGCCCATGGCGTGATTGACACCTGGCTTTTGCAAGCGTGGGCTGCATCTCTCCATTCCGCCGGCGAGGATGATAAGGCTCGGTATCTCGTGCTGCGCCTGAAAGAGTTCAATGACAAGCGAGCTCATCGATTGATGGCGCCTTGTATGGATCCCGAGCTATCGCTGATCGCCTATCAGTGCGCACCCCAGAACGTAGACCTGAGTTATTCAGATTTTCGACGGACGCGCTTTTGACGGTGGGAAAAATAGGGTAAATAAATATAGTAAAAACAGGGTTAAAAACAGGGTCAGGTTCATTTATTTCGACGCTTGAACGGTCGATCCAATGCAATTAAATGAACCTGACCCCATTAAAAAGAATTCGCCTCATTTTTCGCTCAGCTCGGCCAAGCTCTTGATCCCCGCCACAAAGCGCGGCCATAGCGGCTCGGGCAGGTCATGGCCCATGCCATGGATGATGTCCAGCCGAGCGTCGGCAATGCGCTTGGCCAAGTCATGGGCTGCGGCGACCGGGATCAGCGGGTCTTGGCTGCCATGCAGAATCAGGGTAGGCGTTTTGATGCGGACGAGTTGACCCGCGCGCCGTGTATCGGCCGCCACTGCCGCGAGTTGACGCAAGACGCCCTGCGGCCGGTTGCTGCGGCGCAGCGAGGCCATGATGCGCTGGCGCAGTTCGGCCTCGGGCGTTGGGTAGGCCGGGCTGCCGATCAGGCGGAACAGCTTGTAGGTGCGCTCGGCCAAGGCCGCGACATCGTGCGGATCGCTGGGCCGGCTGAGCAGAGCACTGCGCACCCGCATCGACGGGCCGGGCAGCATGCGGCTGCCGCTGGAGGTCATCATCAAGCTCAGACTGGCGACCCGCTCGGGCGCCAGCAGCGCCATTTGCTGGGCGATCATGCCGCCCATGGACGCGCCGCAGATATGGGCTTTTTGCAGACCCAAGGCGTCCAGCACGCCCAACGCGTCGCGCGCCATATCGGCCAAGCTATAGGGGCTGCGCACCGGCAGGTGCAGAAGATGCTTGATCGACGCGACGGCGATATTGGGCACGCCCAAGTGATCGAGGTGCTGGCTCAGGCCGGCGTCGCGGTTGTCAAAGCGGATGACCCGAAAGCCCTTTGCCAACAGCTGCTGCACCAGTCCTTCCGGCCAGGCCACCAACTGCATGCCCAAGCCCATGATCATCAACAAGGGCTCGGCATCGACCGGCCCCTGGTCATCGACTTCGAGCTTCAGGCCATTCGCGGAAATCTGCATGGGTCAAATTGGCATGCGGTAGAACCAGCGCTTGGCGCCCTGCGGGTCAAACGCCGTCCAATGCTGCGGGTCTTGCGTCAGCCGGTCGGCCAGCGCAAACAGCGCCAAGGGGTTCAGCCCCAGGCCCAGATGGCTGGCATGGACCTCGATGTTTTCGCTGTGGCCAAGGGCAGGGTCGGGCTCGATGACGCTGCAGCGCCAGGAGACGATGCCGTCGGTGCGCGAGTAGATCGAGGTGGTCGGCACCGGCGGCGTCTTGCGCAGCTGCGCCAGCATCTGCGGGTCGCCGACATGGCGGCCATTCATCAGCTCAAAAAAGCGCCAGGCATTGGTGGCCCTGGGGTGGCCGGTGAACGGCGTGCCCAGCGTGACCACGCAGCGCGTGTGGTCCGGCAGCTCTTTGGCCAGCTCGCGGGCGTAGATGCCGCCCAAGCTCCAGCCGACCAGGCTGACCGGCCGCGCATGGCGCTTGAACAAGGCCTTCACATCGGCGCTGCATTGCTCCAGCACGCCTTGGCGCGGGCCGAAGTTGAAGCCCTGGTGCCAGGGGTGAGTCTCGTAGCCCAGACCGTCGAGAAAGCGCCGCAGCGGCTGGGTCGTCGCGTCATTGGCGCCGAGTCCAGGAAAGACGATGACCGGGTGGCCATCGCCGCGTGGCAGCTTGCGCAGCCACGGCGTGGCCGCCAGCAGCGCCGCATATTCCCAGGGCGCGCGGCCCTCCAGCAACATCAAAAACGCGTTCGGCGCGGGGAAGTCCGGCGGCGTGACGCTGGGCTCGTCCGCAACGGCAGCCGAGGGTGCTGATTTCTTGGAGGTGGGGCGGGCGGTGGATCGCATGCAGGCGCAGGGGAAAAAAACTTGATATGACGGAGTGGATATTACTTGCGCTTGAGCGCGGTGCGCTTGCGTGCCGGCTTGGGCTTGTTGGGCAGCAGTTCATCGGCCGCCGGCAGCGCCAAAAACTCCATGAAGGCGGTCTCAATATAGGCCGCCAGCGCGGCGGTCTCGGGCAGCGCCTGGCCGCAGGCCATCAGGCCGAAGTCCAGGCTGGCGTCATAGGTCTGCACGGTGATGTTCAGCGCCATGCCGTGCACGATGATGGAGGCCGGGTAATTGGTCAGCATGCGCGCGCCGGCCAGGTAGAGCGGCACGGTCGGCCCCGGCACATTGGAGATCACCAGATTGGCCAGCACCGGCAGCTTGTCGGCCGCCCGCAGGCGCCCATAGAGCAGCGCGCCGGCCTGCATCAACCAGGGTACGCCCAGCGAGGGGTAGTCGCTGGGCATCAAGTCTTTGACCTGATTCAGCTCGCCCTTCATCGCGGCCGAGGCGGCCAGCACATGGGCCAGGCGCTTGGCCGGGTCGGCCAGATGGGTGCCCAGGCTGACCAGGCTCATCGTCGCCTGTGTATTGGCTGTTACATCACCGCCGGCCCGCATCGACACCGGCAGCGCCGCCACCAGTGACTTGCGCGGCAGCGGCCCCTGCTTGGCGAACAGCCGCCGCAGGGCGCCGCCGCAGATGAACAGCACCGCGTCATTGAGGCTGGCGCCATGCGCGCGCCGCGCCCGGTTCAGCGCCACCAGCGGCAGGCTGACGGTGGAAAAGCTGCGCTCGGCCGACAAGCTGGTGTTCAGGCGCGTGCGCGGCGCCAGACCCAGATTGCTGACCCTTGCTGTCTTCGTGGCGGGCTCGTCGGTGCTGATCCAGTCGTGCAGGCTGCTGCCGGCCGCATCGAGTGCCGTTCTCGCCGCCATCAAGCTGAGGGTGCCGGCCGCACCTGGCAGGGCCTTGGCCAACTTGACGGTTTGCTGCCACTGATGCGCGATGGCCCCGCGCAACATGCCGGCAGCGCCCAACTGCACCCGCCGCGTGCGCGCTGCGGGCAGCTTGCGGTCCGGTTGCAAATGCGGGTGCGCGCTCAGATCCAGAATCACCGCGGCCAGTGCCACCGCGGCCTGCCCATCCACCGCCGCGTGATGCAGTTGCGAATACAGCCCGACCTGCTGCTGCCCTTCCGGCCCGCGCTCCAGGCCCAGGAAGACATGGAACTTCCACAGCGGCAGGCGGCGGTCCAGGAGCTGCGGGTGCAGCAGACCGACCTCACGCTCCAGCGCCGCCAGGCCGCTGCCCGCCGGCATCTCGTAGCCGACGATGTGCGCTTCCAGATCCGGCTCGGCATCCACCCAAGTCGGGTTGGCCAGGTTCAGCGGCATGCTCTCCAAACGCCGGCGCAAGACCGGCGCCAGCGGCAAACGGCTGGCGATATGGGAACGCAACTCATGCAAATAGTCGCCGTCGTAATCGGCCGGCAACTCCAGCACATGCAAGGCGCCCACATGCATGGGCATTTCGGCGGTTTCCAGGTGCAGAAAAGCGGCGTCAAGGCCGGCGAGCTGTTTCATGGAAGGCTTCCTTGCGAGCTAAGGATGGGTCAAACGCTGCAACCGCATGCGGGAAAGCATAACTGCGCACTCGCTGACGCGCTGGGCTTGCATCAAGTTGTCAGCACATCGACAAAACGCCAGCGGTCACGTGTGAACGGGTGGCGCAAATAGCCGCGCACCTTGGCGGCGGCCATGTCGACGCGAATGGGGTAGTTGTGCGGGTGGTAGGGCAGATAGGCCAGCATCAGGCGCGTGGCCTGGTGCATCAAGGCGAGCCGCTCGGGGCCGTCGGGCAAGAGGCGCTGGCGCTCATACAGGCGATCAAAGGCGGCCAGCTTGAAACGTGCGTCATTGGACTGGCCGGCGTTGGGCCCATAGCCCATGCCGAGCAGAAAATCGCCGTCCGGCGAGCCCAGATCCCAGACATACCCCCAGATCATCAGCTGGCCGGCCAGCGCCTTCTTGATCAGCTCGCCGAAGGTGGCGGTCTCAAACTGCATGCGCAGGCCAACGGCGTCCATGCGCTTCTTCCACAGTTCTTGCACTTGCCTGTCGCGCGCCGTTTCGCCGCCGGCGCGGCGCAAGATCAAGGGGCTGCCGTCCGGGTGCAGGCGGTAGCCCTCGGCATCGCGCTTGTCGTAGCCATACAGGTCCAGCAAGGCTTGGGCGCGGGCCGGGTCGGCCTGGCCGGCTTCGCTGCGCAACTCGGCTTCATGGCCGTACAGCATGGCCGGCAACATCGACTGTGCAGGCAAGGCCTGACCCTGATAGACCAGCCGGGTCTCCTCGGCGTTGTCATAGGCCAGCACCACGGCTCGGCGCAGCGCTACCTTCTCTGGCGAGTAGCCGCCGATCTGAGCGTCCTCCATATTGAAATAGCTGAAGGCGATGTCGGCCCCATGCGAGGCGAAGGCTTGCACGCCCTGCTTCTGCAGATTCGGCGCCAGCCGGCCGTTCGGCATGGCCAGGCGCGCAACCGATGTGGGCATCTCCACCAGGTCGAGGTCACCGCCGGCAAAAGCCAGCCAGCGCGGCTGGTTCTCGCTGATGACGCTGACGTGCACCTCGTCGAGCATGGGCAGCTGCTTGCCGGCCAAGTAACTTGCTACACCGGCGGCCTGAGCATGGCCGGCCGGTGCACCGACGCTCTCGAACACCTGCGTGCGAAAACTCGGGTTGCGCTCCAGCACGATCAGCGAGCTGCGCCGCCAGCTCTTCAGCCGGAAAGGCCCGGTGCCGACCGGATGCGCCGCGATGTCATCGCCATAGGCCTCGACCACTTCGCGTGCCACCGCCGAGGCGTAGTTGGCGTTGGCAAACAGGTGCACAAAGCGCGGGTCCGGCTCGGCCAGCCGCACCTCGAAGCGGTAACGGTCGAGCGCGCGCAGGCCCGTCACCGGGCGGTCGTAGTCAAAGGCTTGCTTGGACTTCAGCGCCTGTTGGCGCAGCTCCGACAAGCCCAATACCTTGGCCGTCTCAAATTGATAGAGGTGCTCGGTCTTGATGCGCGGGTCGTAAAAGCGCTTGATGCTGTAGACATAGTCCTCGGCCACCAGCTCCCTCGGTTGGCCCTTGAAGGCCGCATCGTCGCTGAAGAAGATGCCGGGCCGGATGCTGAAGACGAAATGCTTGAAGTCGGCCGAGACCTCGGGCAGGCCGGCCGCTGTCAGCGGCTTCAGGACCGCCGGCCGGGCCAGATAGTCATAGGTCAGCGGCGGCTCGAAGATGTTCGACGCCACCGTCACCGAGGTCTGGTCCGAGACCTGGGGCAGATCGAACCCGACCTCGGCCGAGTTGAAGGCGGTGCGCAGGATCTTGAGCTTCTTGCCGTCGACGCCTTCGGCAAAAGCCGGCGTATGCAGCCAGCAGGCCACGGCGGCGGCCTGCGTCAGGAAGCCGCGCTTGGTGCTCATCGGGCCTTCCTCAGGCTCTCATCGATGTCCACAAAATGCCAGAACTCGTAGCGAAACAGCGGCCGGCGGTAGCCTATCAACCAGGGCTGGGCCATGTCGTTGACGATGCGGTGCACATTGGTTTTCTCCGGCACGATGGCCGCCTGAATGCGCTTGGCCTGCAGGAACAAGGCCTCGCGCTCGGGCCCGTCGGGCAACACCTGCAGCTTGTCGTAGATCGCATCGAACTCGGCCGACCGGAAGCGGGCATAGTTGCGCGCGCCTATCGCCGGGCTGGCAAAGCGCAGCATCTGGTCAATGCCGTCGGGCGAGGTCGCGGTGTCGGCCAAGGTCCACAGCATCAGCTTGCCGGCGCGCGCTTGCTTCAGCTGCTCGGGCCATTTGCCGTGGAAGAAGTTGCTGCGGATCTGCACATTGTTGAAGTTACGTTTCCATAACTCGTCGTACTGACGGTTCAGCGCATCCGGTTGGGTCGCCACATCAATCACCAAGGGCGAACCATCCGGCATATCGCGCCAGCCGTCGCCGTCTTTGTCGACATAGCCATACAGGTCGAGCAGGGCCAGCGCACGTGGCACATCGAACTCGCTGTTCGTGCTCTTGTAGGCTGCGTCAAAGCCCGAGGTATGCGGCACTATCATCGACTGTGCCGGCACCGCCTGGCCGCGCCGCACGCTGTCAATTTCGCGCTGGATGTCGATGGCCAGCGAGATCGCGCGGCGCAGCGCCACCTTGTCGGCGCTATAGCCCCCCAGGGTCTTGTCCTCCATATTGAAGAAGGTGAAGGCACTCTCGGCCCCCATCACGCGGAACAGCTGGATGCCCTTCTTGGCCAGATTGGGCGCGACCTTGCCCTTGGGCAGCGCCACATTGACGAAATCCGGCGGCACGCGGTCCAAGAGATCGTGCTCGGCGCCGACAAAGCTGAGCCAGCGCGGCTGCGACTCTTCAATGATGGCGATCTCGACCCGGTCGATCATGGGCAAGCGCCGGCCCTTGAAGCGCTTCAGCAAGGCCTGACCCTCGGCGTCATCGGCGGCCGGTTCGGCCTCGTAATAACGCTCTCGGTAAGCGGGGTTTTTTTCAAGCACGATGCGTGAGCTGCGCCGCCAGTCCTTCAGCACAAACGGCCCGGTGCCGACCGGATGCGCGCTGACGCTGTCGCCATAGGCCTCGACCACCTCGCGCGCCACCGCGCCGGAGCGCGCGCTTTGCGCCAGGCCGAAAATAAAACGCGGCCGGCTGTGCTTGAGCTTGAACTGCAGGGTGTAGCGGTCAAGCGCGCGCAGGCCCTCGATGGCGTGCTCGTAGTCAAACGGCTGCTTGGACTTGAGCGCTTGATCGCGCAGCTCCTTCAGGCCAACCAGGCCCATCTCCTCGATGAAGTTCCAGGTCGGGCTCTTGGTCGCCGGGTCGGCAAAACGCTTGAAGGTGTAGACATAGTCGGCAGCGACCAGCTCGCGCGGCTTGCCCTTGAAGGCCGGGTCATCGGTGAAGAAGATGCCGGGCTTCAACTTGACCGTCCAGGTCTTGAAGTCAGCCGAGACGTCGGGCATGCCGTCCGCCGTCAGCGGCCTGACCTTGGCCGGCTCGGCCAGATAGTCATAGGCATACAGCGCTTCGAAAATATGCGAGGTGACGGTCTGTGAATAGGTATCGCTGGTCTGCGCCGGATCAAAACCGGTCTCGGCGACCAGGAAGGCGTACTTGAGGACCTTGGGCGGCTGACTGTTTTGGCCTGCCTGCAGTGGCATGCAAATCAGCAAGGCGGCTTGCGCCAGAAAACGGGCTATCTTCACTTCGGATGTCTCTTGCTTTCGTCAATGTCCACATACTGCCACCAGTCCTGCCAGAACAGCGCGCGCCGGTAGCCGATCAACCACGGGTGCGCCAGGTCGGTGTAGATGCGGTGCACATGGGCCTTGGCTGGCATATAGGAGACGGCCAGACGTTTGGCCTGCAGGAGCAGGGCCTCGCGTTCGGGGCCGTCGGCCATCGCCTGCATCTGCTCGTACAGCCGGTCAAACTCGCCATGCTTGAAGCGCGACAGGTTTTGTCCGTCGATGGCCGGGCCATAGAGCCGCTGCAAGGCACTCAGACCGTCGGGACTGTCGGCGCTTGAGCCCAAGAACCAGATCATGTATTTGCCGCCGCGCGCGCTCTTCATGTTCTCCGGCCATTTGGCGGTCTTGAACTCCAGCTTGAGGCCGATGGCGCGCATATTCTTCAGCTGCAATTCATCGATCTGGCGGATGGTGCCGCTGGGCTCGGTGTTGCGCACCAGGACCAGGGGCTGGCCATCGGGCCGCTCGCGCCAGCCGTCGCCATCGCGGTCGATATAGCCATAGAGGTCGAGCAGGGCCTTGGCGCGCAGCGGGTCGTAGTCGCCCATCTCGGACTTGAAGTCGGCGCTGTAGCCACTGGTGTGCGGCACCACCTGGCTTTGTGCCGGCACCGCCTGGCCGCGCCGCACCAGGCTGATCTCGCGCGGTACATCCAGGCCCAAACTGATGGCGCGGCGCAAGGCGATTCTGTCCGCCGTCATGCCGCCGATGACGGGGTCTTCCATATTGAAGACGGTCAGCGACGCGTCCGGCCCGACGGTGCGAAAGGCCTGCACGCCTCGTTTGGCGAGGTTCGGCGCCAGCTTGGCATTCGGCATCGCCTGGCTGATGAAGTCGGCCGGCACGCGCTCTAGAAAATCATGTTCGACGTTCAAGAAAGCCAACCAGCGCGGCTGGGTCTCCTCGATGACGTCGACCTCGACGCGGTCCAGCATCGGCAGGCGTCGGCCCTTGAAGCGCGCCAGCAAGGCCTGACCCTCTTGATCACCCGGCGCCGGCTCGGCGTCATAAAAACGTTCGCGGTAGTCGGGGGTGCGCAGCAGCTCAATCTTGGAGCTGCGCCGCCAAGCGCCCAGCTTGAACGGACCGGTGCCGACCGGGTGTTCGGCGATCTTGTCGCCATAGGCGTCCACCACCTCGCGCGCCACCGCACCGACGATGTCGCTGCCGGTCATGATCATCTCGACCAGACGCGGCCGTGCCTGCTCAATCTTGAACTGGATCGTGTAGCGGTCGAGCGCGCGCAGGCCCTCGATTTCTCGTTCGTAATCAAACGGCTTTTTGCCCTTCAGCGCCAGCTCGCGCTGCGCCGCCAGGCCCAGCAAGCCGGCCTCCTCGAAGGTGCTCCAGCCTGGGCTTTTGACGGCCGGGTCGGCAAAGCGCTTGTAGCTGTAGACGAAATCGGCGGCGGTCAGCTCGCGCTGCTTGTCCTTGAAGGCCGCATCAGTGGCGAAGTAGATGCCCGGCTTGATGCGCACCGTGAAGGTCTTGAAGTCACTAGCCACCTCGGGCAGTGCCGCCGCCACCAGGGGCAAGACTTTGACCGGTCGCGCCAGATGGTCATAGCGGTACAGCGACTCGAAAATCGCCGCCGTGATGGTGCGGGAATAGATGTCGTCGATCTGCGCCGGATCGAAGCCAGTCTCGGCGCTCGGTAAGGCATAACGCAAGACTTTAACGGGCTCGGCAGCCTGACTCGGCAGCGGCTGCAGGCTCAACAACAGACACAAGACGATGGGCTTGATGATGCTCATGGCTTCTTGCTCTCATCAATGTCCACATACTGCCACCAGTCCTGCCAGAACAAGGGCCGGCGGTAGCCCTGCACCCAAGCCTGCGCCAGGTCCGACAGGATGCGGTGGCTGTGCTGCTTGTAAGGCAGATAGGCCGCGGAGATACGCTTGCCCTGCAGCAGCAGCGCCTCGCGCTCGGGGCCGTCCGGCATGGCGGCAATCTGGTCGTAGAGCCGGTCGAACTCGGCGTTCTTGAAGCGCGACAGGTTTTGCCCGCCCGAGGCCGGACCATACAAACGTTGGAAGGCGCTTTGCGCATCGGGTTGCGAGGCCGACGAGCCCACGCCCCAGATCATGAATTTGCCGCCGCGTGCGCTTTTGAGGTTTTCCGGCCATTTGGCGGTCTTGAACTGGGTCTGGATGCCAATGCTGCTGAGGTTCTTCTGCCACAGCTCGTCAAGCTGGCGCGACGCGTTGTCGGGCTGGGTGTTTCGGATCAGCAGCAAGGGCTGGCCGTCGGGCAAGTCGCGCCAGCCGTCGCCGTCACGGTCCACATAGCCATACAGATCCAGCAGAGCCTTGGCGCGCGCCGGGTCGTAGTCGCCGGTTTCGGATTTGTAGTCGGCCGCGTAGCCGGTGGTGTGCGGCACCACCGGGCTTTGTGCTTGAATTGCCTGGCCGCGGCGCACCAGATTGATCTCGCGCGGCACGTCGATGGACAGGCTGATCGCGCGCCGCAGCGCCACCTTGGCCGGCTCGTAGCCGCCAACGACGGGGTCTTCCATATTGAAGGTGGTTAGCGTCGAATCGGGCGCCACGACCCGAAAGCCCTGCACGCCTCGCTTGAGCAAGTTGGGCGCGAGACGGCCATTCGGCATCGCCTGGCTGATGAACTCCTCGGGCACGCGCTCCAGAAAGTCCTTCTCGTCATTCAAGAACGACAACCAGCGCGGTTGCACCTCTTCGATGATGGCGATCTCCACCCGGTCCAGCATCGGGATGCGGCGGCCTTTGAAGCGCGCTTGCAGCGCCAGGCCCTCGGCATCGCCCGGCGTGGCCTCGGCGTCGTAATAGCGCTCGCGGTAGCCGGGATT
>JADMJQ010000133.1 GCA_018780415.1 Roseateles sp.
TCGAACCGGCACACCTTGCGGCGGGGGATTTTGAGTCCCCTGCGTCTACCGATTCCGCCACCCGGGCTGGGTGTTGGCAGGTATGTCGCTGCTGAAGCCCACGATTATGCCATGACAATTTGGGCCCTGTAAACAAATATTTGCCTTTGCCTGCCACAATGGCGGTCATGAGCAAGAACACCAGCAAAAAGAGCGCCAAAACGATGGGACAAATGCAGTACCCCAGCCTTGAGGATGTGATCGGCAACACGCCGCTGATTCGCTTGCAACGGCTTTTGGCACCTGAGTTGGCCGCGAGAGGCAATGTGATCCTGGCCAAGCTGGAGGGCAACAACCCGGCGGGCTCGGTCAAGGACAGGCCCGCTATCAGCATGATCCGCCGCGCCGAAGAGCGCGCCGAGATCAAGCCGGGTGACACCCTGATCGAAGCGACTTCGGGCAATACAGGTATTGCCTTGGCAATGGCTGCGGCCATTCGGGGCTACCGGATGGTTCTGATCATGCCTGAGGACTTGTCTATCGAACGGGCGCAGACGATGAAGGCGTTTGGGGCCGAGCTGATCCTGACGCCCAGATCCGGTGGCATGGAATACGCACGTGACTTGGCCGAGCAAATGCAAAAAGACGGCAAGGGCCATGTGCTGGATCAGTTCGCTAACGCCGACAACCCGCGCATTCACTATGAAACGACGGGACCGGAGCTATGGCGTGACACCGACGGGCAGATCACCCATTTCGTCAGTGCAATGGGCACCACTGGCACCATCACCGGCGTATCGCGCTATTTGAAGGAACAAAACGCCGGCGTGCGCATCGTCGGCGCGCAGCCGGCAGAAGGCTCGCGCATTCCGGGCATTCGCAAATGGCCAGAAGCTTATCTGCCCAAGATTTATGAGCCTAAGGCGGTGGATGAGTTGGTCCTTGTGAGCCAGATCGACGCCGAAGACATGGCGCGCCGGATGGCCCGGGAGGAGGGTATTTTTGCCGGCATTTCGGCGGCGGGCGCCTGCTGGGTGGCCTTGCAACTGGCCCGGACGGTGGAGAATGCAACGATTGTTTTTGTCGTCTGCGACCGCGGCGACCGTTACCTTTCTACCGGCGTCTTCCCTGCCTGAGTATGGGGTCCCTGATTTAGATGACCCCACAACCGCCTGTCCAAGGATCAATCAATATGGATGTTCACAAAGAACTTGATACCCGGGGCCTGAATTGCCCGCTGCCAATCTTGAAGGCCAAGAAAGCGCTCGCCGAGATGGAGAGCGGGCAGCTGTTGAAAGTGATTGCGACCGATCCGGGCTCGACGCGGGACTTTCAAGCCTTCGCCCGTCAAACCGGTAATGAACTGATTGAACAAAGCAGCTCGGCCGATGAGTTCATTCATGTGTTGAAGCGGCGCTGAAACTCAGTTCAAACACGCAAAAAAAGGGCCACGCATGCGTGGCCCTTTTCAGTGCGGTTTGCGAGCGCTCAAAGATCCAGCGTCTGTAGGAACTCTCTGAAACCAGGGCCGAGTTGCGGGTGCGCCAAGGCCAGCTCGACATTGGCCTGCAGGAAACCCTCCTTGCTGCCGCAGTCATAGCGCTTTCCTTCGTAGGCGTAGGCGAATACTTTTTCACGCCGCAGCAGACCTGCGATGCCATCGGTCAATTGAATTTCGCCACCGACGCCACGCGGCTGATTGGCGATTTCATGAAAAATTCCCGGCGTCAAGATGTAGCGGCCGGCCACCGCCATGCGCGAGGGCGCGTCTTCCGGCGCCGGCTTCTCGACGATGCGGCTGATGTCCATCAATCGGTCGTTGACTTGGGTGCCGGCCACAATGCCGTAACGGCGAGTTTGCTCAGCCGGCACTTCCTGAACGGCCAGAATTGAGGCACGCCAATCGGTGAACTGCTCGACCATCTGCTTGAGCACGGGCGGCTGGCCCACCATCAAGTCGTCGGCCAACAGCACGGCAAACGGTTCGTTGCCGACCAGGCGTTGCGCGCACAACACGGCGTGACCCAGACCCAGGGCTTGGGCCTGGCGGACATAGACGCACTCCATATCGTCGGGCTTGACGCTGCGTACCACCGCCAACAATTCCTCCTTACCCGCCTGTTCGAGGGCTACCTCTAACTCGAAAGTCATGTCAAAGTGGTCTTCGATCGGGCGCTTGTGGCGGCCGGTGACGAAGATCATTTCCCTGACACCGGCGGCGTAGGCTTCTTCTACGGCATATTGGATCAACGGCTTGTCCACCACCGGCAGCATCTCTTTGGGCTGGGCCTTGGTAGCGGGCAAAAATCGGGTGCCTAAACCGGCGACGGGGAAGATCGCCTTCGTGATTGCATTGACTGCCATAACCGTACACTCTCCTAGTGGCTGGCGCGCATTGTTGCATGGGGTGCTTTTTAGGGAATTTGCGCCTATGCCTGCATTACAACATCGAAAAATGACATGAGCCTGCTGATCCTAGAACCGCTCGAAGCCGAGGTTATGCAATGGCTGTCGGAGCGCAATACCGTTCGCTTCGCCCCTGAATTGGTTGGCGAGACCGCGCAGCTCTTGCAGGCCCTGCATCAAACCCGTGCGCTGATCCTGCCGCCCAGCGTGGCCGTTGACGCCGCATTGCTGCGCGCGGCGCCGCGCCTGCGCGTGGTCGGCCGGATGAGCGCAGGGGGCGAGAACATTGACCTGGAAGCTTGCCGGGCCGCCCATGTGGAGGTGATCCGCAGCCTGACCGCCACGGCCAGCGCCGAGGCAGAGTTTGCCATTGGGGCCTTGCTCGCCTTGCTGCGGCGCGTGCCCGTTTTGGCCAGTGACGGCATGATGGTGGGCCGTGAACTGGGCTGCGCCACGATTGGTTTGATCGGCATGACGCCGGCCTCGCGCATGTTGGCACAGTTGCTACCCGCCTTCGGCACCCGTGTGGTCGGCTACGACCCGAGCTTGCATCAGAGCGACCCGCTGTGGGCGCAATGGGGCATCGAGCCCTTGCCCCTGCGTGACTTGATGGAGCAAAGCGATGGCGTCTGCGTGCAGCTGGGCTTTTTCCCTCGCTACCGCGGCTTGATGGGCGAGCGGGTGCTGGGCTTTGCCAAGCCCGACCAGGTGATGGTCAGCATCGCGCATTCGGCCATTTTTGATGACAGAGCGCTGGCCGAAGCGCTGACCAGCGGGCGCATCCTGGCGGCTTGGTTTGACAGCATGGAGCCGGGTCTGCAAGAGCCCGGCTGCCCGTTGCACGGCGTGCCCTCGTTCCAGGTCACGCCCAGGCTGGCCAGCACCACCCGCGAGTCGCGCGCACGCGCCGCCTGGGGCGTGGCCCGGCGTATCGACGAGCTGCTGGCGGCGCCGCCGGAGCCGGCGCCGGAGTTCAGGATCAGCGCGCCAGGCGAGCTGCCTGTTCCCGCAGCCGAGCGACGGTGGCGCTAAAGTCCAGCAGGCGCTGACGCTCCTGCTCGACCACGGCGGCCGGCGCCCGCGCGACAAAGCTCTCGGTCGCCAGCTTGGCGCTGATCTTGACGACCTCGCCCTCCAGTCGCTCGATTTCCTTGTTCAGGCGAGCGGTCTCTGCCGCCACATCGATCTCCACATGCAGGGCTAAGCGGGCTGTGCCATGCACCAGCACCGGCGCATTGGCGCTGGCCTCCGCAAAGGCGGCCTCGTCCGCGATGATCTGCACCTCGCTGAGCTTGGCCAGCGTCTTCAGGAACGGCGCGGCCTCGGCCACAAAGCCGGTGTCGCCGCCGACCAGCAGGGGCACGCGTGCCGAGGCCGACAGATTCATCTCGCTGCGCAGGCTGCGGCAGGTGCCGACGATGGCCTTCAGGTTGTCCACCCAGGCACAGGCGGCCGCATCAATCCGCTCGGGTTGGGCGATTGGGTAGGCGGCTGTGACGATGTAGTCGCTGGACTTGCGACCGGCGATAGGCGCTACCGTCTGCCACAGCTCTTCGGTGATGAAGGGGGCGATCGGGTGCAGCAGTCGCAGAATCGTTTCCAGCACGCGGATCAGCGTGCGGCGGGTCGCGCGCTGCTGCGCTTCGCTGCCGTTCTGGATCTGCACCTTGGCGATTTCCAGGTACCAGTCGCAATACTCATCCCAGACGAAGGAGTAGATCGCGCCGGCCACGAAGTCCAGCCGGTACTCGGCAAAGCCTTGCGCAATCGTCAGTTCGACCTTTTGCAGCTCACTGGTGATCCAGCGGTCGGCCTGACTGAAGGCCAGGTAGCCGTGGAACTCGGCGCCCGGCGCGCATTGATCCTTGCTGTGCTCGGCCAAGCCGCAGTCCTGGCCCTCGGTATTCATCAAGACGAAGCGGGTCGCGTTCCAGAGCTTGTTGCAGAAGTTGCGATAGCCCTCGCAGCGCTTGGTGTCAAAGCTGATATTGCGGCCCAGCGAGGCCAGCGAGGCGAAGGTGAAGCGCAGCGCGTCGGCACCAAAAGCAGGGATGCCGTCCGGGAATTCCTTCTCGGTCGCCTTGCGCACCTTGGGCGCCGTCTCGGGGCGGCGCAGGCCGTGCGAGCGCTTGTCCAGCAAGGGTGCTAATTCGATGCCGTCGATCAGGTCGACCGGGTCCAGCACATTGCCTTCAGATTTGCTCATCTTCTGGCCCTGCGCGTCACGCACCAGGCCGTGGATATAGACATGCTTGAACGGCACTTGACCACTCGGATGGGCCTCGGACTTGGTGAAATGTTTGGTCATCATGATCATCCGGGCGACCCAGAAGAAGATGATGTCATAACCCGTTACCAAGACGGAAGAGGGTAGGAACAGATCTTGCTCCAGCGTCTTCGCCGGCCAACCCAGGGTAGAGAAGGGCACCAAGGCGGCGGAGTACCA
>JADMJQ010000109.1 GCA_018780415.1 Roseateles sp.
CGAGGCCTTTGCCGAGCGTCTGCACCAGCGCGTGCGCACCGAGTTCTGGGGCTATGCGGCGGACGAAGCGCTGAGCAGCGAAGCGCTGATCAAGGAGCAGTACCGCGGTATCCGCCCGGCGCCGGGCTATCCGGCCTGCCCCGATCATCTGGTCAAACGCGAACTATTCCGGGTGTTGGCGCCCGAAGAGATCGGCATGGGCCTGACCGACAGCATGGCGATGACGCCGGCCGCCAGCGTTTCGGGCTTTTATTTTGCCCACCCGGACGCGGCCTACTTCAATGTCGGCCGCATCGGCGAGGACCAGGTGCAGAGCTGGGCCGAGCGTATGCAGCTGAGCCGCGAGGCGGCGGACCGGGCGCTGGCGCCGCTGCTGTAACGCCGCAGGAGCTCCGACTCGGGCCTCCTGCCATGGCATTCAGCCGCGCCTTCTCGAGGCTCGATGAAAAATAGGCAAGTTTGGTGTGCAGGTAAGCAATTACCTGCATGGTTTAGTGTCGCAACTTAGCTTGTTCTTCCGCACGGCCGCTGTAAGTCTAAGTAACAGTCGGCTTGGGGCGTGGGCTTTGCCTAGTCCACCATGCTACGGTTCGTTTTTGGAATGGATGCATTCCCTCACTTTGGGTTTGACGAGTTTTTTTGGAATGAAATCAGTGCAGATTGCCGTAGGCGGCGTAGCGGTGTTGGCCTTGCTGGGAGGTGCCTTGCCGGGTGGGTGTAGCCAGATCGCGGAGCCGGATGTCGTGACCGATGCAGCCACTTTCGCTACGCCGCTGACATCTATGACTCCAGTCGGTGCGCTAACGAAAACAGTTGGCAGCGACACGCAAGAGGAGCCCGCAATGCCAGCCCCCGAGCCGCAGTTTGCTGCCAAAACGGTCGAGTAGCCCCCGGCCTTAGGGCCAGGCAATGGCGCCCCCACATGCTAGGGGTAGGCGTGCGGCCGGGGGGGCATTACGCTGAGCGCCCTGTTGTTGGCTTTTGGGAGAGTGATGTGAAGACATTGATCCGCTCAACGATTTTGGTGGCCGCACTGGCCGCTGGTGGGCTTGCCCAGCAAGCACAAGCCGCCCTCAATGTGATGCCCGGCGTCGTCGACACGCTGACCAATCTGCAGATCAACTGGGTCTGGGACGCAGCCGGAGGCGGCAGCTTCTATCAAGGGGTTCATTGGAATGTCGAAATGACGGCCGTGCTTGCCGCCGACAAATGGACGGTCGATGTTTGGTACACCCACCTAGACGGCCCACATGGTGAAACCCGCGAGGATCCCCATCACCTGACGGGAAGTTTCGTTGCCTCGACGCTGGGTACCTTTGCTTTGACCGGCGTGGACGATCATCAATTGCCGTCGGTGGTTCATCCTGGCGCACATGACTGGACCTTCAACGGCCTGGGCTCGCCAGGTTTTGGGGCCTCCGCACTCGGAGTGAGTCACCCCGTGCCGGAGCCGCGCAGTGCCGCGATGTTGGCCGCCGGCTTGGCTGTCTTGGGTTTATTGGGCCAACGCCGGCGTCAGCGGGGGTAGCGGCCAGTTCGGCGTGAGTTTGAGGTAGCCAGGGGCGAGTCGAAGGACTCGCCCTTTGTCTTGCAAGGTTCAGATGGCGCGCAGGCCGCGTCTGAGTTGTATCGCCTCGGCCATATGTGCCAGGGTCACCGTGCGGCAGCCTTCCAGGTCGGCAACACTGCGCGCCACCCTCAGCAGGCGGTGATAGCCGCGGGCCGACAAGCCGAGTTGGCCGACCGCCTTTTCTAAGAATGCCTGCGCAGCCGGCTCGGCAAGAATGCATTGATCGAGTTGTTGTGCCGCCAAGCGCGCATTGCTGCAGCCCTGGCGTGCGAGTGAGCGTTCGCGGGCCAGCGCCACGCGGGCGGCGACGGTGACGCTGCTTTCGCCTGTCGCCATGCCCGCAAGCTCGATCGGCCGCAGCATCGGCACTTCGATCAACAGGTCCAGCCGGTCCAGAAACGGGCCGCTGAGCCGGCCCTGGTAGCGCACGATTTGATCCGGGCTGCAGCGGCAGGCGCGCAAGGGGTTGCCAAGGTGGCCGCAGGGGCAGGGGTTCATGGCGGCTAGAAGTTGGAAGCGCGCGGGGAACTCGGCTTGGCGAGCCGCGCGCGAAATCAGAATTCGGCCGGTCTCCATCGGCTCGCGCAGCGCCTCCAAGGCCGCGCGGTTGAATTCAGACAATTCGTCTAGAAACAGCACGCCGTGCAGAGCCAGCGAAATTTCGCCTGGGCGAGGCGGGGAACCGCCGCCCACCAGCGCGACGCTGGAGGCGCTGTGGTGGGGGCTGCGCAGGGTTCGTTGCCCCCAGCGCGCCGGCTCGAACTGGCCGGCCAGGCTCAGGACCGAGGCAGACTCCAGCGCCTCTTCATTGCTCATGGGTGGCAGCAAACCGGCCAAGCGCTGCGCCAGCATCGACTTGCCGGTGCCTGGCGGGCCGACCATCAGCAGACTATGTTCGCCAATGGCAGCGATTTCCAGCGTACGTTTTGCACCGACCTGACCCTTGATATCACTCAGATCGGGTTGCGCCGGTGCTTGGCCGCGAGGCAAGGGCGTGGCCGGCAACAAAGGGGCGTCACTGCCCGGCACCAACGCGGCCACCAGGTCCAACAAATGAGCGGCGGCCAGCACTTTGACGCCGTCCACCAACGCGGCTTCGGCCGCACTGGCCTCGGGCAAGATCAGGCTGCGGCTGGATTGCTCCTGGCGCAGCGCCAGGCTCATGGCCAACGCGCCACGCACCGGCCGCAACTCACCGCCCAAGGACAATTCGCCGGCGCATTCAAATTCATCCAGGCGCGCGGCGTCGATCTGTTCGCTGGCCGCCAGCAGCCCGAGTGCAATCGGCAAGTCAAAGCGCCCGCCTTCCTTGGGCAGTTCGGCAGGTGCCAGGTTGACGATGATTCGTTTGTTGTGGGGAAAGCCCAGGCCGCTGTTTTGCAGCGCCGCGCGTACGCGTTCGCGTGATTCCTTGACCTCGGTTTCGGCAAGCCCCACCAAGGTGAACGAGGGCAGGCCATTGGCCAGATGCACCTCGACGCTGACTGCGGAAGCGCATAAGCCGTCCAGGGCCCGGCTGTGAATGATGGCCAGTGACATTGCCGCCCTCCCAGGTCCTGCATGGGCTGGGACCTTGAGCTGATTGTGCACGGCCAAGGGGCTGCTGGGTATCGGGGCACAAGAACGGTGCGCGCACCAGGGCGAGGCATTGCCTGCTATGAGCCAAGTTGGTGCAAAGCGGCCGAGTCCGCGGGACGGCAGGGCAAAGTCGACTTGGCACGAAAGCTGCTGTGTATCCGGCAAGTCCCGGCAAGTTTCGATAAATCCCCCCCTTAACCAGGAAGTCCGCCATGAAGTTGATTCTCGCTGCCCTCGCTTTCACCTTGACGTTTGCTGCCACAGCCGCTGTGGCCGAAGAGGCGGCCAGCCCTTTGTCCTTCAATATCAGCCTGACCTCGGACTACCGTTACCGGGGTTTGTCGCAGTCGCGCCTTGACCCGGCCTTGCAAGGCGGCGCTGACTATGCCTTCGCCAATGGCTTTTATCTGGGCACCTGGGCCTCGACCATCAAATGGATCAAGGACGCGCCCTATAACGGCGGCGCCAATGTCGAAATCGATGTTTATGGTGGCTATAAAACCGAAATCACCAGCGGCTTGACCTTGGATGTGGGTGCGCTGACCTATGTCTACCCCGGCAATGATCTCAATCCCAAGGCGGACCCCACCGAAATCTACGGCGCCCTGAGCTTCGGCCCAGTGACGGCCAAGTACTCGCACAGCGTGACCAATTTGTTCGGCACCGCCGATAGCAAGGGCAGCGGTTATGCCGATGTGTCGGCCACCTTCGATGTTGGCGGCGGCTTCACCTTGGTGCCGCATGTTGGCTATCAAAAGGTCAAGCGCAACAGTGCGGGCAGTTACACCGACTACTCACTGACGCTGAACAAAGACTATGCCGGCTTTACCTTCGGCGCGGCCTATGTCGGCACCAACACGGACGCTTACAAGGGCGGTCCGGACATGAAGAATCTGGGCAAAGACGGCCTGGTGGTGTCGGTGAAGAAAGTTTTCTGACCGCACACAAATCAACAGCAATCGGAGATAGACATCATGAAATTGATCACAGCCATCATCAAGCCCTTCAAGCTCGATGAAGTTCGCGAAGCCCTCAGCGCCATCGGCGTGCAGGGTCTGACCGTCACCGAGGTGAAAGGCTTTGGCCGCCAGAAAGGCCACACCGAGCTCTACCGGGGCGCCGAGTATGTGGTGGACTTTCTGCCCAAGGTGAAGATCGAAGCGGCCGTCGATGACGCTGTGGTCGACCAGGTGATCGATGCCATCGAGGCCGCCGCGCGCACCGGCAAGATCGGTGACGGCAAGATTTTTGTCTCGCCGCTGGACCAGGTGGTGCGTATCCGCACCGGTGAAACCGGCAACGAAGCGCTTTGAGCTTGACCTGACGCCATATTCCGTAGGAGAACAAGACATGAAAAAAATTCTCGCCTGCTTGGCTTTGGCCGCCGCGGTGCTTGCACCGGCCGCCTGGGCTCAACAAGATGCCGCTGCATCGGCTGCCGTGGTCACTGCCGCAGCGCCGGCCGCGTCGGCGACTGATATGCCTGCCGCCCCCAGTGCTGCTGTCACAGCACCTGCCGAGGCGGCTGCTGCTGCCGCTCCGGCGCCGGTCCCCAACAAGGGTGACACCAGCTGGATGCTGCTGTCCACGCTCCTGGTCATCATGATGACCATACCCGGCTTGGCCCTGTTCTACGGCGGCCTGGTGCGCAGCAAGAACATGCTGTCGGTGCTGATGCAGG
>JADMJQ010000090.1:0-7533 GCA_018780415.1 Roseateles sp.
TGCTTGATCGCTTCCTGGATCTCCTCGACCGGCACGCCGAAGGTCTGTCCCATCTTGCCGCCGTACTGGTTGATGATGGCCAGCAGGTCCTGCGGCACCGACGACGAGCCGTGCATCACCAGGTGCGTGTTCGGGATGCGCTTGTTGATTTCCTTCACGCGCGAGATCGCGAGGATGTCGCCGGTGGGCTTGCGGGTGAATTTGTAGGCGCCGTGGCTGGTGCCGATGGCGATCGCCAGCGCGTCGAGTTGGGTGCGCTGCACAAAGTCGGCCGCCTGCTCGGGGTCGGTCAGCAGCTCGGCATGCGTCATCACCGCGTCGGTGCCGTGGCCGTCTTCCTTGTCGCCCTGCATGGTCTCCAACGAGCCCAGGCAACCCAACTCGCCCTCGACCGTCACGCCCAGGGCATGCGCCATGTCGACCACCTTGCGGGTCACGTCGACGTTGTACTCATAGCTGGCAATGGTCTTGCCGTCGGCTTCCAGCGAGCCGTCCATCATCACCGAGGAGAAGCCCAGGTCGATCGCGCCCTGGCAGACGGCCGGGCTTTGGCCATGGTCTTGGTGCATCACGACGGGGATATGCGGGTAGCTTTCCACCGCGGCCTGGATCAGATGCTTGAGGAAATGCTCACCGGCGTATTTGCGTGCGCCGGCGCTGGCCTGCATGATCACCGGCGCGTTGAGTTCGTCGGCCGCCATCATGATGGCCTGGACTTGCTCCAGATTGTTGACGTTGAAGGCCGGGATGCCATAGCCGTTGACGGCGGCATGGTCCAGCAGTTGGCGCATTGAGACGAGAGCCATGAGAGAGTCCCTTGGGAAGTTAATAAAAAACTTTGAAAAACCCTGCGAACGCAGCCTAACCCCAAAGCCGACGCTTGAGCGGTGTAACCACGTTGTAACTGGCGGCGATTCTAGCGGCCGCCTAGTCGCACAAAAGCAAGGGCTGTCGCCCTTGTGTCTGCGCGGCCCAGCATTTAGGCTCGCAGTGCCCCATTTTTCACGGCTTAGCGAACTTTGAAGCCGCCGACACTGGGCCCAAGGGAGTAATGCATGACACGTTTAGCCATTGATCAGTTGACACTCTGGATTACCGCCGCCGCGCGCGAACATTCGCACGACCTGGCCAGCCATCTGGAGGAACGCACCGGCGCCAGCCGCCGCGCCTCGCTGGCGGCCTTGCGGCGCTTGGTCGATGCCAATTGGCTCAGCCGCAGCGGCAGCGACCGTCGGCCGCTCTATGGCCCCGGCCTGCTGCGCCAAGTCGCCCGTAGCTACACGCTGCACGGCTTGCAGGAAGACATTCCCTGGCAGCGCGACTTCGCGCCGAATTTCGACCTGCCGCCCCATGTCGCGCGCATGATTCAGCATGGCTTTACCGAGTTGGTCAATAACGCCGCCGACCACAGCGGCGGCAGCAGCGTCACCGTCTCACTGCGGCAAACCCCCAGCCATGCGCAGCTCTTGGTGTCGGATGACGGCTGCGGCGTGTTCGACAAAATCTGCTCAGCCTTTGATATTGCCAACGCCCAGCACGCGATGCTGGAACTGAGCAAGGGCCGGCTGACCAGCCAGCCCGAGATGCACACCGGCCGCGGTTTGTTTTTCAGCTCCCAGCTGGCCGATGTGTTTGACATTCACGCCAACGGCACCGCCTTCCAACGCAGAGCATGGGAGAGCGGCGGCTGGCAGCCGGGCCGGCCGATGCCGCGCCAGGGCAGCTCGATCTATATGTCGATCTCGCTCGACACCAAGCGCACGCTGGATCAGGTGCTGGAGGCCTGGAGCCTGGACGGCAGCGGCATTGAGTTCGACCACACCACCATCGCCTTGAACCTGCTGGCGGGGCCAGGCCAGCCGCTGGACTCGCGCGCGCAGGCGCGCCGCGTGGCGGCGCGGTTGCCAATGTTCAGGCGTGCCGAGATCAATTTTGACGGCGTCGTTGACGTCGGCCATGGCTTCACCGACGAGCTGTTCCGCGTTTTTGCCAAGGCGCACAAGGAAGTGGAGCTGCTGCCTACCCATATGACGCCGCGTATTGCGGCCTTGGTGAGAAGCGCTCAGAACGCTTGAGTTTCCGCCGCCACGCGGGCGGCTGCGCTCAAAGCTCGCTATTGATCAAGGCCCGCATGGCTTCGGCCTGCCTGCGCATGGCCAGATTCAAACGCGGCAGCACTTGCGCCAGCGCCTGACCGCGGGCCGCGACGAAGTGCACCGGGTCGACCTGCATGGGCACCGGCAACACCGCGATGCTGGCCGAGTGTCCGGACTCCTTGCGCATGACCTTCTCCAGGACCCAGGCCTGCGCACTGCGGTGCGAGGTCAGCATCACATCACAACGCCCAGCGACCAACATCCGCGCCCGAGCCCCCAGGTTGCCGTCCACCGACTCAAGCCTGAACAGCTCGCCTTTGGCCGCCTCAAAGGCCGAGCCATAGCTGATGCCTCGGGTCACACAGATCACGCGCCCGCGCAGATCCTCCATGCTGCGGAAGTTCAAGGGCTGATCGCGCCGCACCACCATCCAGACATGGTTGTTGAACACCGGCTCGCTGAATTCAAACAGGCGCTCGCGACTGGCGCTGCGCGACACGCCAAAGGCCAGGGCCTGACCGCTTTCGGCCATCAAGAGCACGCGCGCCCAAGGCACGCTATGGATTTGCCACTCGATACCGGCCGCCTGCCCGATCAGTTTCAGCATCTGCCCGACGAAGGGGCGACGGCTGGACTCACTGACCGCGATCGGCACCGGCAAAACCGCCTCGCGGCCTAGCGCCTTGCCGGCGCTGATGGCCGCCAACGTAAAAAGCAGGCGCCGCCGCTGCAGCGGATCGATTGCCGAAGTCATCCAGCGACGCGTGCCCTTAGCTCAGCGCGAGCCGGGCTTAGGTTCAGAACCTTGCGGCGACGTGCCGGTCGGACCCACGGCGGGGAGCGCTGGACCGCCACTCATGACGGCCGCCATGCGAGCCCGGTAGATTTGCCGCTCGCTGGCCGGCAACAAGGCTTCGTATTGCTCGCGCAGCCGCGCCCGTTCCGCCTCCATGCCGGGCAAGCGGTCAATCGTCTGAATCACTTGCTTGCCCCAGGGGGTGCGACTGCAGGACGGATGGGTCGTGATCAAACCGGGCGCTTCGACCAAAGGCAGGTACTCAAAGTCACCCAACTCGGCCTGCGTCTTGCGGAGCTGCTCGACCTCGATGGCATAGCCCAGGGTCACGTCAAAGCGACGGCGGCCCAGGGTGTGCAACAGGCCCGCCAGCACGCCATACTCGCCAAAGTCCAGCACCTGCTCGGGCCTTGCGGCACGCGCCTGCCGCAGGGCTTCATCCAGCCCCGAGCCAAACCTGCGCTTGGGCAGGGTGCCCAGGCGCACCTCGCCGGAGCGCAGCAACTCGGTCAGCGACACCTCGCCACCCGGCCGCTTTTTCCAGCCGCCGGGCGGCACATAACCGCGTCGCACGATCAAAACCGGCGGCAACTGCATGAAGAAGGCATCGTTGCCAAAAACGGTGTAGGACTCGCGTTCCGGCACCTTCAACATCGACAAGGTGCAAACCGGCTGCCCGGCTTGCATGAATTGGAAGATGCGCTCGGTGCTGCTAACTTCCAGCTGATGCTGGTACTCCGGCATGCGCTTGGTCAGCGCATGCAGATACTGGTCGCGCAGACCCGTGCCCTTGTTCGGGCCGTCGACCATGTGATACGGCACAAAGTCCAACAAGAGCCAGCGTATCGTTTGAGGATCGCTCTGGGGCTGGATTTGAGCTTCGGCAGGCATCAGCGCAGCCCAGGCTAAGCAGGCGACCAAGCGTGAAAGAAGCCTGGGGCTCGAGTTCATAGCGCCGACTATAGCGGCCCTTGATCAGCCCAAAAATCAGCCGCCGACGCGGCAGACCTTCAGCATATTGGTGCCGCCGGGATAGCCCATGGGCTCACCGCAGGTGATGGCATAGGTGTCGCCGGGCATCAGCACGCCCTTGTCGACCAAGATCTTTTCGGCCGCCTTCAGCGCGGTGTCGCGGTCTTCGAACTTGGGCATCAAGAGCGGCCGCACATTGCGATACAGCGTCATCTTGCGCTGGCTGATTTCTTGTGTTGTCAGGGCGTAAATCGGCACCTGGATGCGGTGGCGACTCATCCACAAGGCCGTCGACCCGGACTCGGTCAACGCAAGAATCGCCTTGCAGCCCAGGTGGTGGGCGGTGAACAGTGCGCCCATCGCGATCGACTGGTCGATGCGGCCGAACTGGCGGCCTTGGAAGTCGGTGTCCAGCGTGACGAATTCGGCCCGCTCGGCTTCCTGCGCAATCGCCGCCATCTGCTCGATGGTCTCGACTGGGAACTTGCCGGCTGCCGTTTCGGCGCTCAACATCACGGCGTCGGTGCCATCAAGTACCGCGTTAGCCACATCGCTGACCTCGGCGCGCGTCGGCACCGGGTTGACGATCATCGACTCCATCATCTGCGTGGCCGTGATCGCCACCTTGTCCAGCGCCAGCGCCATCTTGATCATGCGCTTTTGCAGCGCCGGCACAGCCGCATTGCCGACCTCAACCGCCAAATCGCCACGCGCGACCATGATGCCGTCGCTGGCCTTCAGAATCGCTTCCAGATGCGGGATCGCTTCCGAGCGCTCGATCTTGGCGATCATGCTGGGCTTGTGGTTGTAAGGCTCGCCGGCCATATTGGCGAGCTGGCGGGCCATTTCCATATCGGTGGCGTTCTTGGGGAAGCTGATCGCCAGGTATTCGCAGCGGAAGCTCATCGCGGTTTTGATGTCTTCCATGTCCTTGGACGTCAAAGCCGGCGCGGTCAGGCCGCCACCCTGCTTGTTGATGCCCTTGTTATTGGACAGCTCACCGCCCAGCTTGACGATGGTGTGTACAGCCGCACCGCGCACGGCCTCGACCGTCAGCACCAAGAGGCCATCGTTCAGCAACAGCGTGTCGCCGGGCTTCACATCGCGCGGCAGTTCTTTGTAATCAAGACCGACCGCTTCTTCATTACCCAACTCGGTGCGGTCGGCGTCAAGAATGAATCGCTCGCCGTTGATCAACTCGATCTTGCCGTTCTCGAACTTGCCGACGCGGATCTTCGGGCCCTGCATATCGGCCATGATGGCAACGGCCTTGCCGGCACGCTCGGCCGCCTCGCGCACCATGCGGGCGCGGTCAATATGGTCCTGCGCCTTGCCATGCGAGAAGTTCAGCCGCACCACATCGACGCCGGCCCGAATCATCCTCTCCAGAATCTCCGGTGACGACGACGCTGGGCCGAGGGTGGCAACGATCTTGGTGGCACGGGTCATGACGGGCTCTCGCTGAAATAAAGTTACAGGCGGCGATTATGAGCCGCTTTCAAGACAGCAAACCAGTTTCACGCGGTTACAGCATCAGGCCTTGGCCGCCAACACATCGGCCACCGCCAGCGCCGTCATATTGACGATACGCCGCACCGTCGCCGAGGGCGTCAGGATGTGCACCGGCGCCGCCGCACCGAGCAGGATGGGGCCGACCGTGACGCCGTGGCCGCAGGTCACCTTCAGCACATTGAACAAGATATTGGCGGCGTCCAGCGAAGGCAGCACCAGCAGATTGGCCGAGCCCTTCAGCGTGCTACCGGGCAAGAAGGCCTGCCGCACCGACTCCGACAGCGCCGCGTCGCCGTGCATCTCGCCGTCGCATTCGACATCCGGCGCATGCTGGGTAAATAACTCGCGCGCCCGACGCATCTTGACCGCCGACGGCCGCTTGCTGGAGCCGAACATCGAGTGCGAGACAAAGGCCAGCTTGGGCGGCAGACCGAAGCGCTTGACCTCCTCGGCCGCCATCGCGGCGATCTCGGCCAATTGCTCGGCGTCGGGCTGGTCGTTGACGAAGGTATCGGTGATGAAGAGCGTGTGCTGCTCCAGCATCAGCGCATTCATGGTGGCGAAATTGCGCGCGCCGGCCTTCAGGCCGATCAAATCGGACACATGCTCAAGATGGTTGTCGAAACGCCCGACCATGCCGCAAATCATCGCGTCGGCATCGCCGAGTTTGATCGCCAGCGCGCCAATCGTGGTGGCCGAGCGGCGCACCGCCGCCTTGGCCATATCGGGTGTCACGCCCTGGCGACCCAAGACCGCGTGATAGGCCTCCCAATATTGGCGGAAACGCGCATCGTTGTCCGGGTCGATCACGGCCACATCGACGCCCAGCTTCAGGCGCAGACCGGCGCGCGCGATACGCGCCGCGATGACTTCCGGCCGGCCGATCAGCGTCGGCTTGACGATGCCCTCATCCAGCGCGACCTGCACCGCACGCAGCACCCGCTCGTCCTCGCCCTCGGCGTAAATCACCCGTGCAGGATTGGCTTTAGCGGCGGTGAACACCGGCCGCATGAACATGCCGGTCTGGTAGACATAGCGCTCCAGCGACTGGCGATAGGCTTCCAGATCAGCAATCGGACGCAGTGCCACGCCGGACTCGGCCGCAGCCTTGGCGACCGCCGGCGCGATGCGCAGAATCAAGCGTGCGTCGAAGGGCTTGGGGATCAGGTATTCGGGGCCGAACTGCAACTCCTCGCCCGCGTAGGCGGCCGCCACCTCGTCGCTGGTCTCGGCCTTGGCCAGGGCGGCGATTTCACGCACACAGGCCAGCTTCATCTCTTCCGTGATCTTGGACGCACCGCAGTCCAGCGCCCCACGGAAGATATAGGGGAAGCACAGCACATTGTTGACCTGGTTCGGATAGTCCGAACGGCCGGTGGCGATGATGCAGTCGGGCCGCACAGCCTTGGCCAGCTCCGGGCGAATCTCCGGCTCGGGGTTGGCCAGTGCCAGGATGATGGGCTTAGCCGCCATCTTGATGATCATCTCTTGCGTCAGCACGCCGGCGGCCGAGCAGCCGAGGAAGACATCGGCGCCATCAACCACATCGGCCAAGCTACGCGCTGAAGTAACTTGGCAGTAGCGCTGCTTCGATTCATCCAGACGGCCGGCCTTGGCGTCGTCGCGCTGATCCTGGATCACGCCCTTGGAGTCACAGACAAAGATGTTCTCGCGTCGCACGCCCAGACCCACCATCACATCCAGGCAGGCGATCGCCGCCGCGCCCGCGCCGGACACCGCCAACTTGACGGCCGCGATGTCTTTGCCAACCAGCTCCAACCCGTTGAGCAGCGCGGCGCTGGAGATGATGGCCGTGCCATGCTGGTCATCGTGGAAAACCGGGATATTCATCCGCTCCTTGAGCTTCTTCTCGATATAGAAGCATTCAGGCGCCTTGATGTCTTCCAGATTGACGCCGCCCAGCGTCGGCTCCATCGCGGCAATCATGTCGACCAGCTTGTCGGGGTCGCGCTCGGCCAGCTCGATGTCGAACACGTCGATGCCGGCGAATTTCTTGAACAGGCAACCCTTGCCCTCCATCACCGGCTTCGATGCCAGCGGGCCGATATCGCCCAGACCCAGCACCGCCGTGCCATTGGTGATCACGCCGACCAGATTGGCGCGCGAGGTGTACTCGGCGGCCAAGGATGGGTCTTG
>JADMJQ010000090.1:7543-13738 GCA_018780415.1 Roseateles sp.
GGCAACGCCGGGCGAATAGGCCAGCGACAGATCGCGCTGATTGGACAAGGCCTTGGTGGGGGTTACGGCGATCTTGCCGCGCGTCGGTGCGCGGTGGTATTCCAGCGCGGCTTCGCGCAGTGCGGCTTCGGCCGGGGACAAGCTCTTGTTCTCGTCATTCTTGTTCATCGATGTCTCCTGATTTTTTCAAAGCTGGTGCAGATTAACGCCTCAATTCCTGGATCCTGATGCCGTGTGCTTTCGGCCTCATGCAAAGAACGCAAAATCTTAAGGTTCCTCGCCCTCACCTTTTCCGTCGCCCTGCCACGCCGAACTGCATTCAACCCGATTGCGCCCGCCATGCTTGGCCCGGTACATCGCCTGGTCGGCGGCATTCAAGCCGGCCTCGACCTCAGCTTCGCTGTCGGCCTGGGCCACGCCGAAGCTGCTGCTGACTTGCAAGCCGGCCGGCCAAGCCAAATGCGCCATCATCTGGCGCAGGCGCTCGGCGACGGCGGCCGCTTCAGCTTCGGTGGTTTGGGGCATCATCAATACAAACTCTTCACCCCCCCAGCGCGCCAGCAAGTCCTCGCGCTGAATATTGGCCTTCAAATGGCTGGCGAAAAACTTCAAGACCTGGTCGCCTGCGTCATGGCCCAAGCTGTCATTGATGCGTTTGAAATGATCAATATCGACGAACACGATGGCCAGAGGGAACAGCAACTCCTCTTGGGCCCGCATCAACAGGGACAGGTCATGCCGCAAGCCGATGCGATTGGCCAGTCCGGTGAGGCCGTCGTGGTGTGCTTTGGCCTCGTATTCGTTTGAGCGCAGCGCCAGCCGGGCATTGCTTCGCTGCAAGTCCCGTTTAGCGCCCAGGGTCTGGCGCAAGCGTTGCCTGCTGCGTCGCCAATCCCACAGCAAAAAGCCGCCCATGCTGAGCAGCCACACCGCAATGATGGCCAGCCTGAAAGTCGCCGGCTGCACCCACAGCCCGACAAACTCAGCCCCGTCCAGCTGGATCTGATGAGGCCCTGGCTGCACCTGCCCGCCGGTTGTGATGCTCAGCGTTGTGACCCGGTCCAGTTGCGGGCCCAGCAAATGCACCGGCAGCGGATGCTCTTGCACCCACCACGAGGCCACCATGAACTGCGCCAGCCTGAACTCCACCGGCATGCCCTGCGCCGCGGGATCGAACACCACCTCGTGCGGCTTCAAATCGGCCGCATTTTGAGAGCTGGAATAGGCCGGGTCGAAATTGCGCAGGAAGACCCGCACCTGCTGGCGGGGCTCGGCCCCGGAGGCACTTACCCACAGTCGCAGGCTGTCGAACTGGCGCAGATCAAGGCCCTGATCCTTCGCGCCCAGCCGCAGCTGCAGTTCGCAAAACGGCCATTCGTAGCCGGGCTGAATATCGCAATGCAGGACCCAGCCCCGCCCTTGCTGCTCGACCCGCGCGACACTGCGGCCGCCCTCGCCCTGGTCGTTGACGGCGGAGACCCGCGCCGCCGCAAGCGTGCTGGCATCGATGCGCAAGGTGCGCGTCATCCAGTGCTCGTTGGCATACAGAGCCAACAAGGTCGACAAAAGCAGACCCAGCAGCAGGCGGCGAAGTATCACGGGCAACTCGGCAGGGCCGGGCTCGCGTGCGCTTGATCAGGCCTCTTGCGCCCGCTTGGCCAGGATCTCGATCGCCGGCAAGGTCTTGCCTTCGAGAATTTCCAGGAAGGCGCCGCCGCCGGTGGAGATATAGCCCACGTCCTTTTCGATGCCGTATTTGGCAATCGCCGCCAGCGTGTCGCCGCCACCGGCAATGCTGAAGGCGCTGGACGCGGCAATGGCGCGCGCAATCGTCTCGGTGCCGTGGGCAAAAGCGTCGAACTCGAACACGCCGACCGGGCCGTTCCAGACGATGGTGCCGGCGGCCTTCAACTGCTCGGCCAACAGGGCGGCGGTCTGCGGGCCGATGTCCAGGATCAGATCATCGTCGGCCACGTCGGCGGCGGCCTTGACCGTCGCCTCGGCGTCGGCGGCAAAGCGCTTGGCCACCACCACGTCGACCGGAATCGGCACGGCCGCGCCGCGCGCCTTCATCGCATCAATCACCGCGCGGGCATCAGCGACCAGATCGGGCTCGGCCAGCGATTTACCGATCTTCAGGCCCGCAGCCAGCATGAAGGTGTTGGCGATGCCGCCGCCAACGATCAGGCCGTCGACCTTGTCGGACAGCGCCTTCAGAATGGTCAGCTTGGTCGACACCTTGGAGCCCGCCACGATGGCGATCAAGGGCCGCGTTGGCGTGGCCAAGGCCTGCGTGATGGCGTCGATCTCGGCCGCCAGCAGCGGGCCGGCACAGGCGATTGGGGCGAACTGAGCGATGCCATAAGTCGTGGCTTCGGCGCGGTGGGCGGTGCCGAAGGCGTCGTTGACGAAGATATCGCACAGCGCGGCAAGCTTCTTGGCCAGCGCCTCGTCGTTCTTCTTTTCGCCCTTGTTGACGCGGCAGTTTTCCAGCAAGACCAGCTCACCCGGCGCCACCGTCACGCCGCCCGTCCAGTCGGCCACCAGCTTGACCTCGCGGCCCAGCAGCTCGGCCATGCGTTTGGCCACGGGCGCGAGCGAGTCGGCCGGCTTGAACTCACCCTCGGTCGGACGGCCCAGATGCGAGGTCACCATCACGGCCGCACCGGCCTTCAGCGCCTGTTCGATACAGGGGATGGACGCACGGATGCGGGTGTCTTCGGTGATATTGCCGGCGTCGTCTTGCGGCACATTGAGATCGGCGCGGATGAAAACGCGCTGGCCGGCAACGCGGCCGGCGGCGATCAGATCGGAGAAGCGGATGACATTCATGGAGTTGGGCCCGGTAAGAAAATGCAATGAGCGCTAGCTTACCAAGCCCCGCAGCTTGTTCAGATAGCCCGCGTTACCAACCGAGCCCAATGCGCAGGGCCAACATCACGGCCGTGCCGCTGACGATGGTGCCGAGGATGCCGCCGCGCCAGAAGAAATAGGCGGTGCCGACCGCCGTGGCATAGAGCCGCGCGTCCTTCCAGGTGTCGATCAGATGGCCCTGGGTCATCACGATCTCCGGCACGATCACTGCCGCCAAGGCCGCCAGCGGCGCATAGCGCAGGCCCTGCTTGGCCCAGTCGGGCAGCGGCAAGGCCTTGTCGGAGATCAGAAAGAAGCCGCGCGTCAGGCCGGTGATCAGCGCCATGCCGAGGATGCCGGCAACGATTTCCCAGTCGGTCATCGAAGCACCCTTCGGCCTGCGGCCTGCCGCCCACAGCGGGAGCGAGCTTGCTTGGGACGGCCCTGCGCGGCGCTCATTGCGCCACCCTCCGCTCGGGCAGCCAATGCTCCATCAACAGCCCGGCCGCCACCGCCACCGCGATCGCCACCAGAATATTCAGCCGCAGCGGCAGCCCGTAGGCGGCCACCGCCGCACAGCTGGCCACCGCCCCCGAGACCCAGGCATTGCGGTCCTTCAACAGTGAATAAGCCAAACCCAGCAGGGCCAGCACGCCGGCGAAGCCCAGGCCCCATTCGGTCGGCACTCGGTCGGCCGCGAGGATGCCGATGATGGACGGGATTTGCCAAGACGCCCAGGTCCAGGCCGCACCGCCGGCGTAATACGGTATTTGCCCGGGGCCGGGCTTGGGCTCGGGATAGCGCCGCATAAAAGCAACGTAGTTCAGATCAGCGGCGAAATAGGCCAGACTCAGACGTCGCAGCCGCGGCAAATGGCCGAAATACATACGCCACTGCGCGCTGAAAATCACAAAACGCAAATTGACGCAAAAAGCGGTGGCCCACAGCACCCACAGCGGCGCGCCGCTGGCGATCAGCGGCAGGGCCGCCAGTTGCGAGCTGCCGGCAAACACGGCCAAGCTCATCAGCAAGGCCAGCGGCACCGACAAGCCGCTCTTGACCATGGCCACGCCGGTCACCAGGCCCCAGGCCGAAATGCCCAAGCCTATGCCCATCATCTCGCGTGCGCCATTGCGGAACTCGGGGTGGCGCCACAGCGCCGCTGCTTCTTTGTTCATGGCCCGATTGTCGCCGGCCAGGCCGGCCGGGTGTTCGCGTGCGGGCCGCCTAGCGCTCAGTTCAGTTTGGTGATGCTGCCATGTCCCGCCACCGAGCTGCTCAGCTCGGGGGAGCCGATGTAGGCGATATCACCGGAGCCGGCGATCGACACCTTGAGCTTTTTCACCGCATGCACGGTCGCGTTGCCACTGCCGGCAATGCTGGCCCTGACCTCATCGGCTTGCAGGCCGCGCGCATTGATATCGCCACTGCCGGCCACCGACAGGCTGAAACTGCCGGTGCGCCCGCTCGCCTTGATGTCACCACTGCCGCTGACCTGCACGCTCAAACTGTCACTGCTGAGGTCGACAAACTCGATATCGCCGGACCCGCTGACGCTGACATTGACCGCGGCGGTCTTCATCGCCGCCACCCGCACATCGCCCGAGCCCGCGACCGCAATCGACCGCAACTGTGGCAGCACCAACGTGACTTGGGGGTCGTCCTTGCTGGCCAAATTGAAACCCTTCTTGGTCCCTATCTCCAGCGTGCGGCCCTTGCTGGTTTCGACCACCCGGGTCTCAATCAGCGGCATGAAACTCTTGTCCGCCTTGATCTCGAGCTTGACGGCATTGCCCTGGCTGATCAGAACCTTGTAGCTGCCGGCCAGGCTGATGGCATCGAAGGCACCCAGGTCGCGGCTTTCGGTGATCAGCTCGCCTGCCGGCTTGACCTGCTCCTTGAAGCCCCAGCTCCAAGCATGGGCGGGGGCGGCGGCGCCCAACACGCCACAGGCGGCTAGGGCAACAAGAAAACGACGATTCATCAACATGGCAAGACTCCTGAAGGGTTGGCGCTGCATTGCAATGAGCGCATCTTGCCTCGCCAACAGCGCTCAGCGCAGCGGCAGGCGACGGAATGCAAACCGCCTTGCTCAGAAAGCAAAAAAGCCGCTGCGAACGGTCGCGGCGGCTTGGTCGGCTGGACTCGGCCAGGTCAGGTCAGGTCAATGAGCGGCGGCCTTGGGCTTGCTGTCTTTGGCGGCGGGCTTGTCGGCCGTAGCCTTTTCACCGGCCTTGGGCTTGACGACCTCCTCTTCCTCGGGCTCGGCGCCGGGCTTGACGATGGGCACACGCGGCACCACCGGCGCCACGCCGTCGAGCTTGTTCTCGCGCATGTACTCGTCCATCTCCTTCCAGCCGGTGAAGACGGCCGCCTTCTGGGCCTTGGGGTTGAGTGTGTAACAGTCTTCAATCGCACGCAGCGCATGGCGGCAAGCGCTGCCAACGGCCTTGCCCTCGGCCTCCTTGGCGGCCAACAGCTTTGCGGGGTCTTCAATGCCCAATTGCTCACAGGCCGCCAGCAAGACCAGCAAAGCCAAGGGCAAGAGGCGGAACGCAGGAGTGAGCTTCATAGGCTTGGGTATCGGCTCAATGCAGGCGGTCTTGAGCGCGGGCATGAGCTCAGCGACGCGGCGCCATCTCAAGCAGACGCGCAACCCGCTCTTCGGTGGCCGGGTGCGTGCTGAACAAACCCGCCAGACCCTTGCCGGACAGCGGGTTCATGATCATCATCTGCGCCGTCTCGGGGTGGCGTTCGGCCGCAGCCAACGGGATGCGCTGGGCGAAATTGTGGATCTTGGTCAGCGCCGAGGCCAGCGCCTGCGGGTCGCCCGAGATCTCGGCGCCGCCGCGGTCGGCTTCGAATTCACGCGCGCGACTGATCGCCATCTGAATCACGCTGGCGGCCAGCGGCGCCAAGATCATCACCAGCAAGCCGACCAGCGGGTTGCTGGTGCGGCCCTCGCTATTGCGGCCGCCGAAGAACATCGCAAAGTTGGCCAGCATCGAAATCGCTCCCGCCATGGTGGCGCTGACCGTGCTGATCAGAATGTCGCGGTGCTTGACATGGGCCAGCTCATGCGCCATCACGCCGCGCAACTCGGCCGCAGACAGCACCCGCATGATGCCGCTGGTGGCGGCGACCGCCGCATGCTCGGGGTTGCGGCCGGTGGCGAAGGCGTTGGGCGCGTCCTCGTCGATGATGTAGACCTTGGGCATCGGCAGCTCGGCCTTGACGGCCAACTCCTTGACCATGGCGTAGAACTGCGGCGCCGAGGTCGCGTCGACCTCGCGGGCGTTGTACATCTTCAGCACCAGCTTGTCGGAGAACCAATAGCTGAAG
>JADMJQ010000090.1:13748-22288 GCA_018780415.1 Roseateles sp.
CAAGCGCCACCATCAAGGCCATCATCATGCCGCTGCGCCCGCCGATCATCTGCCCCAGCGCCATGAACAAGGCGGTGATGGCGGCCATCAAAATAGCGGTCTTCATCAAATTGAACATCGGCGTCCTTTGCGGTTCAGGAGATGATAACGCTCAGCTACATCGGGGCGACGGCCGGAAATTCAAGCCGTGAAGCGCGCGCCCACGGCGATAGGTCGGGCCTGCAAAAAGGCCTGCGCCGGCAAGCGCTTGGCACCGGCGCGCTGCATTTCGGTCAGGCGCAGGGCCTGCTCGCCGCAGGCGACCACAACGCCGCGCTCGTCCACGCTCAAGACCTCGCCCGGCTGACCGTTGCCCGCGCAGACCTCGCCGCGCCAGCATTTGATCGCCTCGCCGTCAAGCTGACTCAAGCCACCAGGAAAGGGATCAAAAGCCCGCAAGCGTCGCTCGATTTCGGCGGCCGGCTGGGTCCAAGCAATCTGCGCCTCGGCCTTTTCAATCTTGTGCGCGTAGTTGACGCCCTCGGCAGGCTGCGGCCTAGCGACCAGATCAGCGCCGGCCGCCAGCGCCGCCACAATCATCCGCCCGCCCAACACGGCCAGGCGGTCGTGCAGGCTGGCCGTGGTGTCGGTCGCGGCAATCGCCTCGCGCTCCATCAGCAGCATCGCGCCGGTGTCCAGGCCGGCGTCCATCTGCATGATGGTGATGCCGGTCTCGGCGTCGCCGGCCTCGATCGCCCGGTGAATCGGCGCCGCACCGCGCCAGCGCGGCAGCAGCGAGGCGTGGATGTTCAGGCAGCCCAGCGGCGGCCAATCCAGGACCCATTGCGGCAGGATCAGGCCGTAAGCGGCCACCACCATCACATCGGCCTGGGCGTCCAGCAACGCCTGCCGCGCGGCGGCGGCCTCGTCGGGGTATTTGCCATCCAGGCGCAGGCTGCGCGGCTGTGCGACCGTGATGCCATGCTGCAGCGCCAGCTCCTTGACCGCCGAGGCCTGCAGCTTCATGCCGCGGCCGGCCGGCCGGTCGGGCTGGGTCAGCACCAGGGGCACCTCGAAACCGGCCCGCAGCAAGGCGTCCAGGGCGGTGGCGGCAAACTCCGGCGTACCGGCAAAAACGACGCGCAGCGGCTTGGCCATGGCTCAGCGCTTGCGCCCGTCGTCCTCGCGCGCCTTCTTCAGCAGCTTGGTCTTGATGCGCTCGCGCTTGAGCGGGCTCAGGTATTCGACGAAGACCTTGCCCATCAAATGATCCATCTCATGCTGAACGCAGACCGCCAGCAAGCCCTCGGCCTCGAACTCATAGGGCTGACCCTCGCGGTTCAGCGCCCGCACGGTGACGCGGGAATGGCGCGGCACCTTGTCGTAGATCTGCGGCACCGACAGGCAGCCCTCCTCGCCTTCGGTGAACTCGGCGCTGGTCTTGATCAGCTCCGGGTTGATCAAGACGCGCGGGTCATCGCGGCCCTCCGAGGTGTCGATCACGACCACCCGCTCGTGCACATCGACCTGACTGGCTGCCAGGCCGACGCCCTCGGCGCCGTACATGGTCTCCAGCATGTCATCGACCAGGCGCTGAATGCGCGCATCGACGGCCACGACGGCGGTGGCCACCGTGTGCAAACGGGGATCGGGGTAACGCAGAATATTCAATATCGCCATGGTTCATGCGCTGTGGACGGGACACAACGTCTTTTTGTAAGTGCTTGCAAGCGGGCGAAAGCCCTTGTTTTGTTCGTTGCGATGGCCAGTTTTTGGGGGCAGAATCATCGCGGCCAACAGGATTTTCGCCGAAATGCGGAAACTTGGCCGCTCAGGGTTCTATGCGGGCGGCAAATCAGCTACAGCTTGCGCAATAAAACAAGTCAACCAGGGCCGCATCTGTACGCGGTAGAGAGTGCTCAATGCCTTTTCGTGAAATCCCGAATCTCCCCCGCCGCAGCTTGCTGGGCCTGTGCATCATGGGCACGGCGTCGCTGGCTTGGGCACAGACCGCGGCCTTTCCCGTTACCGACCAACAGCGTGCCACCGCTGAGCGGGTCGCTCAGGCCGGCGTGCCGCTGAGCGAATTGGCGGCCAATGCGCCCGAATCGCATACGGTCAAGCCCGGCGACACGCTCTGGGATATTGCCAAGCTGTTCCTGACCAACCCTTGGCGCTGGCCCGAGCTCTGGGGCATGAACCGCGAGCAAATCAGCAACCCCCACCTGATTTACCCCGGCCAAGTTCTGCTGCTGGTCAAGCTGGATGGCCGTGCGCAGCTGCAGCTGGCACAACAACGCGCCGGCGCGCCATCGAGCGCCGCAGATGAAACGGGCAGGCTGTCACCGCGGATTCGCACCAGCGACTTTGACGGCAATGCCATCACCGCGATCCCGCTCAATTTGATCGAGCCGTTTTTGAACGATGCGGTGGTCTTCGATACCGATGAGCTGGCCACGGCGCCGCGCATTGTGGCGACGCCCGAAGGCCGGGTCTTGCTGTCGCGCGGCGACCTGGCCTATGCGCGCGGCGATTTGTCCCAGGCCACCGACTACCGGGTATTCCGCAACACCCGTCCGCTGTTGGACCCGAGCACCCAAGAGATCCTCGGCTATGAAGCGCCCTATCTGGGCACCGCCGAACTCAAAAAGCCCGACCAAAGTCGCCAGTTGCCCGACGGCAAGACCGAAATCGTGCCTGCCACTTTGATGATCAGGGCGGTGCGGCAGGAAATTGGCATCGGTGACCGCCTTTCGCCGGTGCCGCAGCGCAGCTTCTCGCGCTACATACCGCATGCGCCGGCCACGCCCATCAGCGGTCAGATCGTGTCGATCTACGGTGAGGGCCTGAACGCCGGCCAGAACCAGATCGTCGCCCTGAACCGCGGCCGCCGTGATGGCATTGAGCGCGGCCATGTGCTGGCGTTGTGGCAGCAAGGGCGCAGCATGATTGACAGCACCAGCGACAAGCGTGAAGTCATCAAGCTGCCGGATGAGCGCCACGGCGTCTTGTTCGTGTTCCAGGTCTACGAGCGGGTGTCCTACGCCTTGATCATCTCGGTCAAGGAGCCGGTCCGGGCCGGCGACCGATTCAGCCAGCCCTGATGACTTGACGGAACCCAAGGGGCGGACCCGATGCTGGAGCGTGCTGAGTTAGCGGCTTGGCTGCGGCTGCTGGAAAGCCCCGGCGTCGGACTGGAAGCGGCGCGCCGGCTGCTCGCACAGACCGGCTCGGCTCAAGCGGTTTTTGATTTGCCCGGCGACGCTTGGCAGGCCGCCTCGAGCCCGGCGCAGCGCGCCAGCCTCAGCAAAGAGCCGGATCATCTGGCCGATCTGCTCGAGCAAACCTGGGTTTGGCTGAACGCCGACCCTCGGCATGACATCTTGCTGCTGGGCGACGCCGACTATCCGACGGCCTTGCTGCAAACCGCCGACCCGCCGCTGTTGCTGTATTTGCAAGGGCGGCGGGAACTATTGGGCAGGCCGGCCGTGGCGGTGGTCGGCAGCCGCAGCCCGACGGCCCAAGGCGCCGACAACGCGCGCCAGTTCGCGCAGGGCTTGAGCCAAGCCGAGCTGACGGTTGTGTCCGGCATGGCCCTGGGCATAGACGGTGCCGCGCACCGCGGCGCTTTGGACGGCGCGCTGGCGGGCGGCGCCAGCACGCTGGCCGTGATGGGCACCGGGCTGGACCAAACTTACCCTAGGCGCCACCTGAAGCTGGCCCAGGAGATCAGCGAAAACGGCTTGCTGATCAGTGAGTACTCGCTGGGCACGCCGGTGCTGCCGCAGAACTTCCCGCGCCGCAATCGCCTCATCGCCGGCCTGTCTTTGGGCTGCCTGGTGGTGGAGGCCGCGCTGAAATCGGGCTCCTTGATCACGGCACGCTTGGCCAGCGAGGCCGGGCGCGAGGTCTTCGCCATTCCGGGCTCGATTCACTCGCCCTTGAGCCGAGGCTGCCATGAGCTGATCAGGCAGGGTGCCAAACTGGTGGAGCGGGTCGAGGACATCCTGGATGAGCTGCCGTCCGTTCAAGCTGGCGCAAGAGCAAAGCAAGCGCCCGTTGAGGACGAAAGCAAGCTGCCCCCCGCTCAGTCCCAGGTTTTGAATTTGATGGGCTTCGACCCCGTCTCGCTCGACAGCCTGGCTCAGCGCGGCGCATGGCCGGTGGCCGAGCTCAGCGGGCTCTTGCTGGAGTTGGAATTGAATGGCGAAATAGCGCGCTTGGCCGGCCAACTCTTTCAACGCCGCAAGAAGGCATAAAACTCGGCCCACAGCGGAATTCAAGCGACTCAAGGGGGCTTGAGAGGGCATTTTTCGGGCAAATGCCGCAAAAGGCCTGCGGTATAGTCGGCCCATGTTTGACGTGCTGGTCTACCTCTACGAAACCTATTGGCGCCCGGATGCCTGCCCGGACCATGCCCAATTGACACGCAAATTGTCGGCCGTTGGCTTCGAAAGCGATGAGATTCAAGAGGCGCTGTCTTGGTTGGATGGCCTGGCCGAAGGTGCGGCGTCCTACCAGGGCCAGCAAGGTCCGCTGAGCTTGCGGGTCTATTCGGAGGCCGAACTCGACCACCTGGGTGAACCCTCGGTCGGTTTCATCAGCTTTCTGGAGTCGGCCGGCGTGTTGCCGCCGCCGATGCGCGAGATGGTGATCGACCGCGGCATGGCCATCCCCGGCGCCCCGATGGACCTGGAGGACCTCAAGATCATCGTCTTGATGGTGTTCTGGAGCCGCGGCGAAGAGCCCGACGCCCTGATTCTGGATGAGTTGTTTGTGGCGCCCGAGGACCGGCTGATCCACTGAACCCTTAGTTCAGCAAGCGACTCGGGTCGACATCCAATTTCGCCAGCGCATTGCGAGTGGCCTTGACGGTCAGTGACTCGTCTTGCGCCGGCAGCAGCAGGCCCGCCTGCAAGAAGCCCGCCATGCGGCTCAGTTGGAACAAGACCCCGCGACCGCTGGTGGTCACGAACAAAGCCATCTGCCTGCGGGTGCCGCGCCAGGCCAGTTGCACCGCTTCATTGCGATTGCGGTAGTCCAACATATACCAACCACCGACTTGCAGCTCCTTGGCCCAGGCCAGCATCGCCGGGCTGGGGTCGGAGCCGCCTTCGGCCACCACTTCCATACCCTCGGATTCATGGCCGGACAGATCGCGCACCATGGTTTGGTCGATGTCGAAGTCGTCGCCGCCTTCGGGCAGCATGGCCTCGAAGGTTTCCAACTGATCCATCAGCTCCTCCAGACGCTCGCGCGGGATCTGCGCGCTCTTGGCGGTGAAGGCCGCCGCCAAGGCATTGTTGAGGGTGCGCACTTGCTCATCCTGGCGCTCGATGGCCATGCCGGCCTGGCTCATGCCGTCGCGCAAGGTCTTCAGCAGCGGCGGCAGCCGGCGTATCACCTCGGCACGCTCTTCACGCGACACCTTGGCGCTGGCCGACCAGATCAGGTCGGCGGCGGCCCGCTTCATCTGCCGCGTCTGCTCGGACTGTGCGCCGGCGCGCACCGCCGTCACCGCCAACACATCGGCCCAGATATGGAACAAGAACTCGCGCACGCCGTCCTGCACCGGCACCGCGCTGAGCATCTTGCGCAACTCGATGGTGTACTGAATCGCCAGCGTCTCGCGCTGCTCAACCTGCTGGGCCAGCGATACGCCATGCCGGGTGGTCTGATTCTCGTTCTCGAAATAGTTGTCGAGGAACTTCTCAAACTCGGTCAACACGGTCTGAAACACCCGCCGCCCGGTGTCCGGGTAGGCCTCGACCACCTGCACGACGCGCTTGATTTCGCGCTCCAGCGGATCAGGCCCGGAACTCCCTCCGCCGCCGCCACTGCTGCTGCCGGAACCGGCGCTGAAACCCATCACGCAAGAACCCATTCGGTCGATCAGCTGCCGCGCCGGGTGGTCGGTGGTGGCAAAAAAGTCGGGTTCGCTGACCGCCACCCGCAAGACCGGCATCTGCAGGCGGGCGAACCACACGCGGACCGTGGCGGGAATATGTTCCTCCATCAAGATGCTCTGGAACATCATCGCCACCAATTCAATCGTGGCGCGCTCGGCCGGCGTTTCGGCCGCTTGCTTGAGGACTTGCTTGAAGGCTTGGTTACGGGTCTGTAGTTCTTCCAAGACTTGCGGCGCGGGAACCTCGGGTGCCCCCGGCGACTGCAAAGGCGCGCGTTGCAGCGCCTCTTGCGCATGCTTGATGGCGGAACTCAGACGCGGGGCCAGCCCAGTCGCGGCAGCACCGGGGATGGGCGCCAAGGCTGTGGCGCCTGCGCTCATCGCGGTTGCGCGCCCTTCGAGCCGGGTGGCGGCAAAGGCCGGAACCTGGCCGCCGACGATGCGCTGCAAAAGCTGCAAAACCTCTTCGGCCTGACTGCTGATCGGGCTGCGGGCGGCCAGCGCCGCGGGATGCACAACCGTCGACGCCGATGCCATCGGCAGCCCCGAGCTGCCTCTGATGGGCCCGCCGCTGCGCATTTGGTCCTCGGCCGACATGCCCGGATACGCCGGTGTGCCGGCCGCCTGGGTGGCCCGGCGGATAAACGGCCGCAGATCCACCTCCGGCATTACCGATTGGGTCAGCAGCCAGGCATTGACCTCGTGATAGGCCTCGCCCAGCAATTGGGCAAACTCCTGGTGCAGTTCGGCGCGCAGCATCTGCCAGTCGGAATTGCTCAGGCCGCTGCGGGTCCAGGCATCCAGCACCAGCTTGGCCACCACATTGGCACGAAACAAGTCCTGGGCGGCCAACTCGTCTTGCAGCTCCAGGATCTGCATACGGGTGCGCAGATCGGTGAACTCCCAGGTCGCTTTGTCCATCATCGCCAGCGACAAGCGCGAGGCGGTGATTTCACGTTCGATGGTGTCATCGTCGACCAAGCTGAGTGGGCTTGCGGCGTTAGCGGTTTCGGCGGGCTTGCTGACCTCGACGATGCCGTAGACGGCTGCATGCCGAATGCCGCTGATCACGCCCGCCTGCCAGGCCGGGCCGTGGCGGTTCCAGGCCTGCACGCCGTCGCGGCGCGCCACCATCACCGCATACTCTGCCGACTGCAGCAGCAGCTTGGCGGCCGCCTCATTGATGGCCCGCCCCAAGGCCACTACCCCGTTCACCAAGGCCTCGATGTAGATACGCCGTGCCTGTGCGGCAATAGCCTTGTTGCGAGCGACAACGGTCATGGTTTAGGTGGGCAGCGAGGCTGGGTAGCTAGGTAGCTAGGTAGCTAGGTGAAGGATGCTGAAAGCACTCTACACCAAGGCCCCGGCGTTTGGATCGTCTGGGTCGCCCTTGTTGACCGGCGTGTTAACCAGGTCTTCGCGCTTGACACCCAGCCACATCGCAATCGATGCCGCCACAAAGACCGAGGAGTAGATGCCAAACAAGATACCGATGGTCAGTGCAACTGCGAAGTAATGCAGGGTCGGGCCGCCAAAAATCAGCATCGACAGAACCATCATCTGGGTCGAGCCATGGGTGATGATGGTGCGGCTCATGGTGCTGGTGATCGCGTGGTCGATCACTTCATGAGTCGTCAGCTTGCGGTACTTGCGGAAAGCCTCACGCACCCGGTCAAAAATCACCACCGACTCATTCACCGAATAGCCCAGCACGGCCAATACCGCCGCCAGCACCGAGAGTGAAAACTCCCACTGGAAGAAGGCAAAGAAGCCCAGGATGATGACCACGTCATGCAAGTTGGCGATGATGCCGGCGACCGCAAATTTCCACTCAAAGCGGAAGGCCAAATAGATCATGATGCCGATCACGGTGGCCAGCAGGGCCTTGGCCGCGTCCTGACCCAACTCTTCACCAACAGCCGGGCCGACCACCTCGCTGCGCGACAGCTTGATAGGCTCAGCGCCGGCCGCCGTCATACAGACCTGTTTGCTGATGGCCTCGCCCTTGTCGCTGATGCTTTGGCGCTGACTGATCACGCCGGACTCGGCCCGGCAGAGTTCGCCGAAGACCAGGTCGACCTGCTCGGTCTGCTTGATGTCGGGGCGCAGCGGCAGGCGGATCATCACGTCACGCGTGCTGCCGAAGTTCTGCACCTGCACCTCGCCGAAACCCAGCTTCTCGACCAGTTGCCGGGTCTTTTCAATATCGGCGGCTTGCGCATACTCGGCCTCGATCACGGTGCCGCCGGTGAACTCGATCGAGAAATGCAGGCCGCGAGTGATCAGAAAGAACACCGCCGCGGCAAAGGTCAGGAAGGAGATGACGTTGAAGATCAACGCATGCTTCATCAGCGGGAGATCCCGTTTGATACGGAACAGTTCCATTTTTTTTCGCTCCGTCTAATTAAGACTTGGCGACGGGCTGATCGGCCACGCTCACCTCGGTGGGGGGGATCCAGATCTGTCCGATCGACAGCGTCTTGAGCTTTTTCTGCTTGCCGTACCAAAGATTGACCAGGGCACGCGAGAACACCACCGACGAGAACATCGAGGTCAGGATGCCCAAGCAATGGACGATGGCGAAGCCCTTCACCGGCCCGGAGCCGAAGGCCAGCAGCGACAGGCCGGCGATCAAGGTGGTGACGTTGGAATC
>JADMJQ010000090.1:22298-50230 GCA_018780415.1 Roseateles sp.
GAAAGCGCGCTCATAGCCGATGGTGATCGCCGCCTGCGGGCTGGCACCGGCGCGCAGTTCCTCGCGGATGCGCTCGTTGATCAGCACGTTGGAGTCAATCGCCATGCCCAAGACCAGGGCAATCGCGGCGATGCCCGGCAGCGACAGCGTCGCCTGCAGCATCGACAGCAAGGCCACCAGCAGCAGCAGATTGAAGCCCAGCGCCAGCGAGGAGATCACGCCGAACAGCCGGTAGTACAAGCTCATGAAGAGCGCCACGGCGACAAAGCCCCAGGTCACCGACAGAATGCCTTTCTCGATGTTTTCCTTGCCCAGGCTTGGGCCGACGGTCTTCTCTTCGATGATCTCCATCGGCGCGGCCAAGGAGCCGGCGCGCAGCAGCAATGCGGTGTCGCTGGCTTCTTGCGTGCTCATCGCGCCGGAAATCTTAACCCGGCCGCCACTCAACTCGCTGCGGATCACCGGCGCGGTCACGACCTCGCCCTTGCCCTTTTCGAACAAGAGGATGGCCATGCGCTTGCCGATGTTCTCGCGCGACATGTCCTTCATGATGCGGCCGCCCTTGGCGTCCAGCGTCAGGTCCACCGAGGCTTGTTGGTTCTCGTCAAAGCCGGGCTGGGCGTCGGTCAGGTTTTCACCGGTCAGCACCACTTGCTTCTTGACGATGATCGGGCCGAAGCCGCGGTCCACAAAGCGCTCGGTACCAAATGGCACCGGGCCGCTGCCGGCCAAGGCAGCCTGCGCCTCGGCGCTGTCGTCGACCATGCGCAACTCCAAGGTGGCGGTGCGGCCGATGATGTCCTTGGCCTTGGCGGTGTCTTGCACGCCTGGCAACTGCACGACGATACGGTCGCGCCCTTGCTGCTGAATGGTCGGCTCCGACACACCCAGCTCGTTGACCCGGTTATGCAGGGTGCTGATGTTCTGCTTCAGCGCGGCGTCTTGAACGGCCACCATAGAAGCCGGCTTGAGGCTGCCGGTCAGGCGCTGCTCCAAACCTTCGGTCGAGGGCGTCCACTGCACATCGCCGAGCTGCGCACTGAGCAAGTCCTGCGCCTGCTTGAGCACGGCGGCGTCGCGGAAAGCGATCACCACGCTATTGCCGTCGCGGCTGATGCCGGCGTGACGGATGCCCTTGTCACGCAACATCGTGCGCACATCGCCGGTCAAGGACTCGGCCTTCTTGGTCAGTGCCGACTTCATATCGACCTGCATCAAGAAATGCACGCCACCGCGCAGATCCAGACCCAGATACATCGGGAAGGCATGCAGGCTGGACAGCCAATGCGGCGAGCGCGACAGCAGGTTCAAAGCAACGATATAGGCCGGATCGGCCGGGTCGGTGTTGATGGCCTTGCTGATCGCCTCTTTGGCTTGAATCTGCGCATCCAGATCGCCGAACCGGGCTTTGATGGAATTGCCTTCCAACTGCACAAAGTCGGGCGTGATCTTGGCTTCGGCCAAGGCCGCAGTGACCCTCGCCTGCAGGGCCGGATCGACCTTCAGCGTCGCCTTGGCACTGGACACCTGCACAGCCGGCGCCTCACCAAAGATATTGGGCAGCGTATAAATGGTGCCGACGAGCAACGCGAGAACAAGGATCGCGTACTTCCACAGCGGATAACGGTTCATGGTGCTTCCTCTGAAACCCGGCCGCGAGAATGAGCAGCGCGCAGCGCCGGTCCATGCTTTGCTGGGGGGCGCTGCCCGACCGGCGATGCGGCGGGCAGCTTGGGCTGTTAAAAGCCGAAAATCTCAGCTCGACCTGCGGGAGGTCTTACTTGACGGTACCCTTGGGCAAGACCTGCACCACCGCGCCGCGCTGCACTTGCAGCTCAACACCGGCGGCCACTTCGATCGAGATGATGCTCTCGCCCAGCTTGGTGATCTTGCCCAGCATGCCGCCGGTCGTCACCACCTCGTCGCCCTTGGCGATGGCCTCGATCATGGCCTTGTGTTCCTTCTGGCGCTTCATCTGGGGCCGGATCATCACGAAGTACAGCACCACAAACATCAACACCAGCGGCAACATGCTCAGCAAGCTGGACTCGGTACTACCTGTGGCGGCCGGAGCGACCTGGGCAAAAGCATTGGAAATAAACACGACAGATCCCTTATGTATGAATGCGCCTGAGCCGGTTGTTGACCCGTGATCAAAAACCGTCGGCGAACGAACGGCGGATTGTAAACGCCCCGCCGGCCCTCAAGCGGCCGCCCTCAGGGACAGACTTACCCGCAGCGATATGGGGTTGACAGGCCATGGGCACAAGGTTATCGTTAAATATATCTACAGAATACCGAAAGGAAATCACCATGCTTGCACAAGCCAAAGCCGGTCTGCCACGCTGGACAGGCGTCTTCCCAGCCGTCACGACCAAGTTCAAACCGAACGAAGATCTAGATGTGGCCGAGATGGAGCGCCACTTTGAGTTCCAGATCGCGAGCGGCGTTGACGGCCTCGTCACCGGCGGCTCGCTCGGCGAAGCCAGCACCTTGACGTTGGAAGAAAAGCTCGAGGTCGCGGCGATCGCGGTGCGCGTCGCCGCCGGCCGCGTGCCGGTGCTGGCCAATGTGTCGGAAACCAGCACCCGCAACGCGCTGCGCTATGTCGAGGGCGCCGCCCGCCTCGGCGTCGAGGGCCTGATGCTGATGCCGGCCGTGCTCTACCCGGCCGACACCCGCGAGGCGATGGCCAATGTGCGCACTATTTGTGCCGCCGCCGCGCTGCCCACCATGCTTTACAACAACCCGGTCTCCTACCGGGTCGACCTTAAACCTGAGGACATGGTCGAGTTGGCCGACTGCGAATGGCTGGTCGCGATCAAGGAGTCAACCGACAACATCCGCCGCGTCACCGATCTGCGCAATGTCTTGGGCAGCCGCTATCAGCTCTTCATCGGCGTGGACGACCTCAGTTTTGAGGCGCTGGCACTGGGCTGCGACGGCCTGCTGGCCGGCCTGTGCGACGCCTTCCCGGCCGAGACGGTGGCGCTCTACAATCTGATGCGCGCCAAGCGCTATGACGAGGCGCTGAAGCTCTATCAATGGTTCATGCCCCTCTTGCATCTGGACGTGCATGCCAAATTGGTGCAGAACATCAAGCTCGCGGAGGCGATGGCCGGCGTCGGCAATGAGACGGTGCGGCGCCCGCGCCTGCCCCTGGTCGGCGAGGAGCGTGCCCGCGTGATGGCCATCATCCAGCGCGGCCTGGACACCCGGCCCGATCTGTCTCGTTTGTTCTAGTCGAAAGTCATGGTGGAGCCTGCGATGATGCGGCCACGATGAAATCAGTCCCTGCCTTCCCTATCGCCGACGGCGCTGACAAGCGCCGTTATGCCGACCAAGCCTATGACAAGCTGGAATCGATGATCTCCACCCTGGCGCTGCGCCCAGGCGCGCCGATTGTCGAGTCCGATCTGATCGCACACACCGGCTTGGGCCGCACGCCGACGCGCGAGGCCTTGATGCGCTTGGTCGCCAGCGGTCTGATCGTGCAGCAGCCGCGCCGCGGTTTGCTGGTCAGCGATATCCGGCTGGCTGAGCATCTTGACCTGCTCGAAGCCCGCCGAGTGTTGGAACGCCTGATCGCCAGCACCTCGGCACGGCGCGCCACGCCGCAGCAGCGCGAGGACCTGCTCGGCTGCGCCCGCCAAATGGAGGCGGCCGGCCTGGCCGCCGATCTGACCGCCTATATGGCGGCCGACCAGGCCCTCGACCATGTCAACCACGCCGCCTGCCGCAACCCCTTTGCGGTCGCGGCGGTGGTGCCGATGGCGATCCAATGCCGGCGCTTTTGGTATGCCTACCAGCATCAGGGCGATATGCACGAGGGCGCGCGCTGCCATCTGGTGCTGACTCAGGCCATCGCCGCCGGCGAGCCGACGGCCGCCGCCGCCGCTTCCGACATGCTGATGGACTATCTGCGCCAATACGCGCAGGCCGTGATCGCCTGAGCCCAACCCAAGCAAGAACTACTCCCCCCATGCGTTTCATTGACTCCCACACCGGCGGCGAACCGACCCGCGTGCTGATCTCAGGCGGCCCCGATCTGGGCTCGGGCAGCATGGCCGAGCGGCTTGCAACAATGCGCCAGCAGCATGACCAGTGGCGCAGCGCTCTGATGAATGAGCCGCGTGGCTCCGAAGTGCTGGTCGGGGCCTTGCTGTGCGAGCCGCTGGACCCGGCCAACAGCTGCGGCGTGATCTTCTTCAATAACGTCGGCTATCTGGGCATGTGCGGCCACGGCACGATTGGCCTGATCGCCACGCTGGCCCATCTGGGCCGCATCAGCGCCGGCGAACACCGCATCGAAACCCCGGTCGGCGTCGTCAGCGCGACGCTGGCCGCCGACGGCAGCGTCAGCGTCGCCAATGTGCCGTCCTACCGCCACGCGGCCCAGGTCGCCCTGGACGTCCCCGGCCATGGCCGGCTGCATGGTGATGTGGCTTGGGGCGGCAACTGGTTTTTTCTGTGCGCTGACCATGGTTTGAGCTTGGAACTCGCCCAAGCCGAGGCGTTGACCGATTTGGGCTGGCGCATCCGCCAAGCGCTGCAGGATCAAGGCATCAGCGGCGCCGACGGCCAGGAAATCGACCATATCGAACTGACCGGTCCGGCCCAAGACCCGGCCAACCATGGCCGCAATTTTGTGCTTTGCCCCGGTAAAGCCTATGACCGCTCGCCCTGCGGCACCGGCACCAGCGCCAAGCTGGCCTGTCTGGCTGCCGATGGCAAGTTGGCAGCGGGCGAAACCTGGCGCCAGGAGAGCGTCATCGGCAGCGTGTTCGAGGCCGATTACCGACCCGGCAGTGGCGGCCAGATCCTGCCGCGCATCCAGGGCCGCGCCTATGTCAATCTGGACGCCAACCTGGTGTTCCAGCCCGGCGACCCATTCGCCTGGGGCATTCCCGTTTGATGATAAAACAGCGCCGCACAGCCGATGTGCTGATCGTCGGCGCCGGCATCATCGGCGCCGCCTGCGCGCGAGCCTATGCGCGCCAGGGCCTGTCGGTCTGCGTGATTGAGCCCGCCGCTATCGGCGGCGGCGCCACGGCGGCGGCGATGGGGCATCTGCTGGTGGTCGACGACGAAAGCGGCGGCGCTGACGCCGAATTTCAGCTGACCCGGCGCAGCCAACAGCTCTGGCGCCAATGGCTGCTTGAGAGCGCCGAGCACCCGGCGCAGGCCGAGTATCAGGCCTGCGGCACCCTATGGATCGCCGCCGACGCCGAGGAGATGGCCCTGGCCGAGCGCAAGCAGGCCTGGCTAATCGCGCACGCCGTCCAGGCCGAGATGCTGAGCGCCGCCGAACTGGCGCGGGCCGAGCCGCTGTTGCGCCCTGGCCTGGCCGGCGCCCTGCGCGTGCCCGGCGATGCGCGGGTCTACCCACCCAAGGTCGCCGCCCGCTGGCTGGCCGAAGCGCGCGCCGTCATGATCGAGGGTCAGGTCTTGTCCTTTGACGGCAATAGCGTTTTGCTGGCGGATGGCCGGCGCTTGTGGGGCGCGCTGACGGTCTTGTGCGCCGGCCTGGCAGCCCAAGCCTGGTTGCCGCCGGGCTGGCTGACTCCGAAGAAAGGTCAGTTGGCGATCACCCAGCGCTACCCCGGCCTGCTCAGTCATCAATTGGTCGAGCTGGGCTATATCAAAAAAGCCCATCTGAGCGATCAGGACACGGTCTCTTTCAACGTCCAGCCTCGCCCGGGCGGGCAGATTCTGATTGGCTCCTCGCGCCAGATCGGCCGTAGCGACCGCGAGCTGGACCCGGCCGTCTTGAAAGACATGCTGGGCCAGGCCTGTGCCTATCTGCCCGGCCTGCGGGACTTGAGCCTGCTGCGCTGCTGGACCGGCGTGCGCCCGGCCAGCCGCGACGGCCAGCCGCTGATCGGCGCGCACCCGCAGCTGCCGCGGGTCTGGCTGGCGACCGGCCATGAGGGCCTGGGCATCACCACCTCGCTGGCCACGGCCGAGCTGCTGGCCGAGCTGAGCCTGGGCGCTGTGCCACAACTCGACGCGCGCTCATTTTCACCAAGTCGCTTTTTATGAGCATGCCGCTGCTAGCTGCCCAAATCACCGTCTTCATCAACGACAGCCCCTGCCTGGTTCCGCGGGGTTGCAATGTGGCCGCTGCGCTGGCGCACGCCGGCCTGGCCGGCACCCGCCGCTCGCTAAGCGGCCAGTCTCGCGCGGCCTTTTGCGGCATGGGCCAATGCCAGGAATGCCGGGTCAACATCGACGGTGTGGCCCATCGCCTCGGCTGCCTAACGCCGGCCAAGGACGGTATGCGCATCGGAACCGAAACATGAGCAACGCATTCAGCGCCGATGTGATCGTCGTCGGTGCCGGGCCGGCCGGCATCGCGGCCATAGCCCCGCTACTGGCGGCGGGGCGCCGCGTGATCTGGGTCGATCAGGGCGTGCGGCCCGGCGGGCAGATCTGGCGCGCCGGCCTGGCGCAACCCTGGGCGCGTCAAATTAGCGCGCTGCTGCCGCATGCCGGCCTGCGCTGCTTGTTTGGGCATGGCGTGATCGCCGTCGAAGAGGCCAGCTACCGCCTGCGCTTGCAAAACCTGCTGGAACCGGCCGCCGCCGCGGTCTTGGTGCAGGCGCCGCAAATCCTGCTGGCGCTGGGCGCCCGCGAACGCCATTTGCCCTTTCCGGGATGGACCCTGCCCGGCGTCAGCGGCGCCGGCGGGCTGCAGGCCTTGATCAAAAGCGTCTGGCCGATTGCCGGCAAACGCGTGGTGCTGGCAGGCTCCGGCCCCTTGCTGCTGGCCGCGGCCGACAGCGCCCGCGCGGCCGGCGCGCAACTGATGCTGGTCGCCGAACAGGCCGGCCGGGCCGCCCTGGCGGGTTTTGCCGCCAAATTGCCACTCGCCAAATTAGGCCAAGCCGCCGGCCTGGGCTGGCGTTTGCGCGGCAGCAACTATTCGACGGGCAGTTGGGTGGTTAAGGCCATCGGGTCTGAACGGCTGGAAGCCGTGCTGATGAGTGACGGACGCAGGCAGTGGGAGCTGCCCTGTGATGCGCTCGGCACCGGCTTCGGCCTGCTGCCCAATACGGAGCTGGCCGAATTGCTGGGCTGCCAAATAACGGCCGGCGCGATCAAAGTCGACGCCAGCATGCAGACCTCGCTGAGTGGTGTTTTTGCGGCCGGCGAATGCGCCGGCATTGGCGGGGTCGACAAGGCGCTGATCGAGGGCCACATCGCCGCCCTGGCCATGCTGGGACGCAGCGCATCGGCCACGCAGCGCCGGCAACACGCGCAGGCCACGAGTTTTGCCAGGGCCTTGGCCGTGGGCTTCGCCTTGCGGCCGGAACTGCTGCAGTTGGCCGATGCCAAGACGCTGATTTGCCGCTGCGAGGACGTCGCGCTGGGCGAGTTGAAGGAGCAACGCAGCTGGCGTGACGCCAAGCTGCAAACCCGCTGCGGCATGGGGGCCTGCCAGGGGCGAATCTGCGGGCCGATCTGCCAAAGCCTGCTCGGCTGGCCGGCCGCAGCAACAGGCCGCAGCGTACGGGCGCCCTTGCAGCCGGCGCCGCTCAGCAAGCTGCTGGATGAATGAGTCATAACAGCGTCATCAACTTGGGCGCTAATGGCGGACCGCCCCGCGCTATATGGCTCCCATGTGGACTCCTGAACGTCACGACCGCATCATCTCGCTGCTGCACCAACGCCAACGCCTGACCACCGACGCCTTCGCGCTGGAGCTGGGTGTCTCCAAGGAAACCGTGCGGCGCGACCTGATCGAGTTGGAGTCCAACGGCAAACTCAAGCGCATGCATGGTGGCGCCGTGCCTTGCGGCTTGCCGGCCGAGAGCCTGGCCGAGGCCAGCTATCTTGAGCGAGCACGGCTTCATAAGGAAGAAAAGCGCGCCATCGCGCACGCCGCCGCGGCGCTGATCGAACCCGGCAGCGCCTGCTTCATCGACGCCGGCTCAAGCACGCATGCACTTGCCCAGGCCTTGCTGGGCAACAAGGGTCTGCATGTCATCACCAATTCGATCGACGTGGCCAAGACGCTGACGGCCAGCCCCGATATCGAGGTGCATTTGCTGGGCGGCACATTGCAAACCGATGTGCCGGCCACCAGCGGCGAATCGACGGTCAGCGAAATCGCCCGCTTTCATGTGGACTACGCACTGATCTCGCCCACCGCCTTGAGCCCCGAGCATGGCGCCCTCGACTATGCCTGGCACGAGGCCAGCGTGGCCCGCGCCATGCTGGCGCATGCGCGCCACAACATCATGCTGGCCAATGGCAAAAAACTAGGTCAGGGCAGCCGCGTGCAAATCTGCGCCACCGCGGCGATCGACTCCTTGGTCACCGACAGCCAGGCCGAGCCGGCTTTGCTGGAGCGCCTGCGCCGGGCCGGCATCAAGCGGATCATCAGCGCGGCGGTCTGAGTTACTGAGTCTCGACCGGCAGGTTCGCAGCGCGCCACTCGGGGAAGCCGCCGCGGAACCAAAAGACCTTGCTGTGCCCCGCCTTCAAGGCTGCGTGGCTGGCCTTGAAGCTCTTCCAGCACTCGGCGCCATTGCAGGCAAACACCACCGGTTTGGCCTTGTCGGCCGGCAGCTTTGAGGTGTCGAATGAATCTTCGCTGAACTTGAAGTCGGCGTCTTTTGCACTCTTCTCGCCATAGGGCAGCAGTTGCGCGCCGGCAATATGGCCGGCCTTGAACTCCACATCATTGCGGGTGTCGACCAACACTGCGCCGGTCTTCAGCAGTTGCGCCACGGCCGCGGCGTCAACCACAGCGGCCCCCGGCAAACTGCGCGGCGTGAAGTAGCCCAAGGTCGACACATAGTCAAAGTCCTTGGCCTGCAGGGGCTGCAGTTTTTGCGCGGCCAAGGGGCCCGGGGCCGCCGCCAGGCTCTTGGCCAGCGCGGTGCGCAAGGCCTCGGGTGCAACCGTAGAGCCCGGTTTCAAGGCCACACCGAAGCCCGGCACCGCCTTGCTCTGCATCACCACCTTGAGTGGCTCGCCGGCGGCCACCCAGCGGTCGAACACCGCGCGCTCCACCGCCACCACGTCGCAACGCTTGATCTGCAGACAGATCAGCAAGGCATCTTGGTAACGGCTCTCGACCACGGCGCTGAAATGCCGCTTGACCGTGCTGTTAGCGGCATTGAGCTCGCCGCGCAGCAGATAGGTCACGATGCTGTCCTGCTGCGGCAGCCCCAAGCGCTTGCCGGCGGCCGTCTCCAGGCTGGTGACGGGGCTGCTGTTGAACGCAACCAACACCGCTTGAACCGGCTTTTCGATGCCGGAAACAGGTATATAGCCGTAGCGCACCGCGCTGCCGATCACATGTGCCGGCGCCACAAACACATCGAACAGGCGCGCGCGGGTGGCGGACAAATCGGCGGCGGCGTCGGTGGACGGGGTCACCTTGAGAGCGGTGCTGCGCTCGGCGCGCAGCGCCTGCTCAACCGTCGACTTCCAGGCACTGAAGGTGGCAAAACGTGATTGCTCCGCTTCATCACCGGGGTTGATCAGCACCGTGTAGGCCTCTGCCGCTGCGGTAGGTGCGGCGCCAGCAGCGAAAGGTGCCATCGCCAACAGCCCCAGCATCGCAGCGAGCATGCGTTGCCGCGCCGGCCCGACCCAGAATCCAGCCCGGCCGCCACGGCATGATGAACGCAATTGATATTCCATGGGCGCCAAGTCTAGGCCATAGCCTGACCACTTGCACAGCTCCCGGTGTGCCAAAGTAGCGCTGCGCCCAAATTGATGCTTGGCAAGACCTGTTACGCGCCTGTTGGTCGACTGTTACAGGCCTGCCGAGGCGCTGGTTCGAGCGCCTGAGCTAGTTCTAAATGCTGTCCTTGGGTTTGGCGCAAGCGGGCTTGCAAACCACTTCGGTGCGGCCGAGCACGCGCTTGGACTGCAGATTGTTTGGCGTGCGGTGCTTGCCGCATTTGAAACATGAGCGGGTGTGACCGCTGCCCAGAAACGGCGAGCCGCCCAGTTTCGACTCGTAGCGCAGGCCGTTGCCACTGACGCTGGTGTAGGTGTCTTTGCTCATTGTTGTCACTCCTTGGCCTTGCCGACCCACGGCGCGAGGGGCGCGACGGATCCGATATGCGTTGACTACTCCCATCCCTCAACACCATAGTAGGCGGCACATATGGCAATTGACTACCTCGCTTGCCCCATGTTTTGTCACAATTCGGGTAAGTCATACCGCCGATTTAGGGGATTACTGCGGCGGCTAGCGTGAGTGCAGGGCATTTTTCGCAGATTGCGCCTTTGCAAGCACAATCGCCCCGTTTGCTTTTCATGCAAATTCGCGCTGCAAGGCACCCGCGCGCAAACCCGTCAGCACCCTGAACCCTCCATGGCCAAGCTTTTTTTCCGTTATGCCGCGATGAACGCGGGCAAATCTACCGCCTTGCTGCAAGTGGCCCACAACTACGAGGAACGCGGTCACCGCGTACGCCTGTTCACCGCGCGGGTCGATAACCGCTACGGCAGCGGCCACATCACCTCGCGCTTAGGCCCGCAGCGCGAGGCCGAAGCATTCGGCCCTGAGACCGACTTTCTGGCGCTGAACGCCGCCCAGCCGGGCGTCGCCTGCCTGCTGATCGATGAAGCTCAGTTCTTGACGAAAGAACAGGTCTGGGCGCTGCATGAGCTGGCCCATATCCACAATCTGCCGGTGATTTGCTACGGTCTGCGCACCGACTTTCAGGGCGAACTGTTCCCCGGCTCGGCCAGTTTGCTGGCCTTGGCCGACGAGATGGATGAGATGAAGACCATCTGCGACTGTGGCCGCAAGGCAACAATGAACATGCGTGTCGACGCCAACAACCGCAAGGTCACCACGGGCGACCAGGTCGAAATCGGCGGAAATGCCCGCTACCGGGCGGTCTGCGGGCGTTGCTTCAGGCAGCTTTGATTGCACCCGGCCTCGCCGGGCCGTTTGGTTCAATCAATCTGTCAATGCATCAATGACCGGCCATCACGGCTTGGTCAGCAACTCATCCAACTCCTTGCAAGTGGGTGAGCACACGGGTTGAGATTTGCCCAAAAGCTTTTTGGACTTGAGCATCGCGCGCGGACGATGTTTGCCGCACAAAAAGCACGACATGGTCGCGGCACCAAAGGATGAGGTCGCCGCAAATGGCGAACCCGGTGCTTTTGAGCGGTAGCGCAGTCCATCAGCTTCGATGGTGGTTTTAGTACTGTCCTTGGCCACGTCGGTCCTGATAGTGAGTTAGAAAGAGCCTTGCTTGAGCTCCGACCCTGATTTTCCTCGATCCGGGTTGGCGCCTTTCTGCAGACCCCCTATTTTCCACTATCTGAAGACCAATCTCGCCCAGAGTTCGACTTGAGGGCCTCTAGAGCTAGGGAGGGGATTCCCTAGTTGCGTCAAATTCAGACTTACCCGGCAGCGTCAGATCAGGGTCCCACCGTGCTAGCGGCCGACGAAGTGCGGCGGCCGTTTGTCTTGCCAGGCAGCGACGCCTTCGGCCAGATCCTGCGACAGATTGACATGATGGATGTCGGCCTGCAGCGCCGCCGCATCGAGCGCGCCGCGGGCAATCGCATTCAGATGCTTCTTCATGCCCAACAAAGCCAGCGGCGCCATCGCCAGCAAATCGGCTACCAAGGCATCGGTGGCCGCGTCAAGCTCGGCGCCACCGCTCAGCAGTTGGTCCAGAAAGCCGCAGCTCAGCATCTGCTTCGCATCCAGCGTGGCGCCGGCCAACAACACCCGCTTGGCCCACTGCAGACCGAGGCGGCTGACATAACGCTGCAAACCACCGCGGTAGAAATGCAGGCCCAAACGCGCCGCCGGCACAAACATCTCGCAAGCCGGCCCGCCGAGCCTGAAGTCACAGGCCAGCGCCAGGTCGGTCGCACCGCCATAGAGCCCGCCGTGGATCTTGGCCACCGTGATCGGCCTGGCCGCCTCCCAGGCATCGGCCAGGGCCTCAAACAGCGCGCCCGCATCGACGCCGGGCACCGCCGCAATATTGAAACCGCTGCAGAAATAGCGGCCCTCGCCGCTCAGCAGCAGGACCCGCACCGCAGCCGCCTGATTGACCTGCTCTAGCTGCGCCTGCAAGGTGCGCAGATCCTCGATTTCAAGCCGATTGGCCAAGTGCGGCCGCCGCAGCGTGATGCGGGCGAGATGGCCGTCGATTTGCAGCAAGGGCGCTTGGCCGGTCATGGTGACTCCACTCAAAGGAGTCAGCAGTCTAGCCTCAGCTCAGGCGACTTTTTGGGGATGAAAGCTGAAGGCCGCACGAATCACGCCGTGGTCATTGGTCCCGTCGGCCTTGTGATTGTCAAAGTTGAGGTGGTCGTTGTTGATGGCCAGCCCGTCGAACAACCACAGGCGCTTACGGCTGTGGTCATAGAACTGCTCGCTGACGAGAATATGGTCGAGCGACTCGCGGATGTCCTGGTGCACATGGGTGTAGTAGACATCCCGCGTATCGCGGTACTCCTGCAGCGTCTGCGCGGTGTACAGCGCCACGTCACTGCCGCCCAAGCGGTCGCCGACCAGATATTGCGGCTGCTCGGTCAGGATGTTGGCGGTGTTGCTATGTTGGCCATCATTAATATCGCCCAGCACGATCACCGGGCTGTCGTTACCCCGCATTTGATCGGTCAGCAAGACCCGCAAGGCGGCGGCCTCGGCGCTGCGCCGTATGGTCGACAGGGCTGCGCCCAGCGCCAGCGCATGCGGGGCGTAACCCGCCTTGTCGGCCTTGAACCAGGGCTCGTTGAAGACCTTGGTCGGGCCCTTGGACTTGAAATGGCAGACATACACATGCACCTCGGAAAAGCGGCTGCGCGGCTTGATTGTGAAATGCAGCACCGGGCGCGAGAAGCCCTTGATGCCGACCTCGATCTGCGGCGTTTGCGGATCATCCCCGCGCGAGCTCAGCTTGAACTTGCTCGGGAAAGCGCTGATCCATTCGGGCACGCCCGTCAGCAAACCCTTGCTCACCATGGCCGCGCAGACGATCTGCTGGCCCTGCGTCCCCGGCGGCACCAGCAGGTCATAGTCGGCGCTCAAATCGGCTGCTTGCACCGCGCGCTCCAGCGCGGCCGCATGCCAAAGCTCCTGAAACCCGAAGATGTCAGACTTCAGGACCGTCAACTGCCGCGCGGTCCAGGCGATCTTCAGATCGTATTCAGCCTGCGTCCAGCCCGAGCGGTCGGTGTAAATGGCATGGCCGGGCTCGTTCAAATTGAACAGATTGAAGGTGGCAATCGAGAGCTGCTTCAGGTTCATGCGCTGGCCTCCGCAAAGTGGCGTTCGCACTGTGCATCAAGCTTGGCCAGCTTTCAAGTGCGGCAAGCTTTGCGGCGGCCTCATGCCGCGAGCCAGCAGCGCAAACGCCGCCTCGAACAAGAGCGCCAGCGCGGCCGCCGGCAAGGCGCCGGCCAGCAGCAACTCGCGGTCATTCAGCGCCAGGCCGGTGACGATGCGCTCGCCCAGGCCGCCCGCACCGATGAAGGCGGCAATCGTCGCGGTGCCGACGGCGATGCTGGTCGCCGTGCGCACGCCGGCCAAGACCAGGGGCAGGGCCAACGGCAGCTCGATCAGGCGCAGGCTTTGCGCCGGCGTCAGGCCCAGCGCCACGGCGGCCTGCTTGAGCCCGGTCGGCACTTCGGCCAAGCCGGTGCAGGTATTGCGCATGATGGGCAGCAGCGCATACAGCGTCAGCGCCAACATCGCCGGCACGCTGCCGATGCGGTCAACCCAGGTAATCAGCACCGCCAGCAGCGCCAGCGAGGGCACCGTCTGCAACAGGCCGCAGGCGCCCAAGACCAGGCCGCGCAGGCGGGCATGCGGCGCCACCAGCAGCGCCAGCGGCAGACCCGTCAGGGTCGCCAGGCCGACCGAGGCCAAGACCAAGCTCAGATGTTGCAGAGTCAGCCTGAGCAGGTCGGGGCCGAACAACTTGGCCCAGAAGCCCGCTGCGGCGGATTCGACTGGCACCTGCGGCCGCAGATGCTCGGCCGCAATGTCCTCGAAGCGCTTGCCTTGCAGCTCGGCCTTGGCGTTCATGCCAATCATGGCCGCCTCGTCGATGCTGCCGGCCAGGCCTTGCAGTGCGCGCCAAGCGGCGGGAAAGCGTTGCGGCACGTCAAGCCGGTACAGAACCACCGCGTCGTAACGCGGGAAATGCGCTGCGTCATCTTGCAGCACCGTCAGGCCCAGATGCGCGATCTTGGCGTCCGTCGTGTAGATGTCGATCACATCGGTCTGGCCGGCGCTCAGCGCGTCGTAGGCCAGGCCATGGTCAAGCCCGGTCGGCTGCTGCGGCAGGCCATAACGCTTGGCCAAACCGGGCCAACCGTCGGCGCGGCCGATGAACTCATTGCTCAGGCCCAGGCGCAGCGCCGGTTGCCGGGCCAGCTCGGACAGTTTGCTGATGCCGAGAGCGGCCGCCTTGTCCGCCCGCATCGCCAGCGCATAGCCATCATTGAAGCCCAGGGCAATGTCGACCCCCAGGCCCAGCGGCCGCAGCTGCTCACGCATGGCGGCCAAGCTCGACGGCTCGGTGTTCTTCAAAATCTCCTGGTCTATGGTGCCTGCGTACTCGGGATAGAGGTCGATGGAGCCGGCCTGCAAGGCCGCATAGACGATAGCCGTATTGCCCAGACCGGCCAGCACCTCGACCTTGGCCGCCTTGTCACTCGCCTGCGCGGTCTGCGCCAAGACATGGGCGAGGATGTAGGACTCAGTGAAGCGTTTGGAGCCAATGCGCAACACATCGTCGGCACCCCAAGCCAGCGAGCTGGCGAGCAGCAGGCCGATCAACAAGTAGAACCGTTCTTTAAGCTTCATGTGAGCGCGCCCCCAGCAAACGCTGCAGCCGGGCGCGGCCGCGCGGCGTGATACGCAGGGCGCGGCTGTCCAGCGCGCCCTCCACCCAGGCCTCCTTGATCAGCAACTGCAGCCAAGCAGCCCCCAAGGCGCCGCCCAGATGCGGGCTGCGCACACTCCAGTCCATGCAGGCGCAGGCAAGGCGGCGCCGGCTCGCCTGAACAGCGGCCATGTCAAGACCCAAGGCGCCAAAGGCCAGCTGCCCGGCTTCGCTGAGCGTGTAGGCGCGCGCCAACTCGGCATCGGCCGCGATCCAGGCATGGCGCAGCGCGTGGTCATGCAAGCGCACCGCCCAGTCGCCGGCCAAGTGGTCATAGCAGCGGCGCGCTTCACGCAGTCCCACCGGTGTGCTGGGCTCGAACCTTTGCTGTGCCTTGCCAAGATGGCGCCCCGCCAGCACCAGCATGGCCTCCAGCGCCGTACCCACCTCGCCCCCGGCCAGCCGGTAATAGCGGTGCCGCCCCTGTGATTGGCACTCGATCAAACCGGCGCCGCTCAACCGCGCCAGATGCACGCTGGCGGTCGAGGCACCGATCTCGCCCACCGCCGCTAACTCGGTGGCTGTGCGGGCATGGCCGTCCATCAAACAGCACAGCATGCGCGCCCGCGCCGGCTCGGCCATGCTTTGGGCGATCTCGGCCAGCGCCCTGTCGGCAAAAATTTGCTTGTCATCCATGTTTCGATGCTAAACGAAGCGTGACGAGGTCAAGGCAAAGACACTGGCGCCATGACTTGCCCATACCCATACCCTTCCCCGCCCTTGCCATTGAGCGTGCTGAACGCCGCAGCAGCGAACGAGCCCGCCGCGATGCAGTCCTTCTACGCCGACCTGCGCGAGCGTTGCGTCTTGCTGTTTGACCCGGACTCAAACGGCTGGATTGCCGCCCACCCAGCGCTGGCGCAAGCCGCCTTGCAGCACCCGGACCTGGGCGTGCGCCCGCCTGGCCAAGCGGTTCCGGCGGATTTGCGCGGCCGCCCCTTGGGCGCCGTATTCGCCCTGTGGCTGCGCATGCGGGACGATGCGCCGCGCGCCGCCGAGAAGCTGGCCGTGCAAGCGGCTCTTGAAGGCCTGGCACCCACCTTTCTGCAACAAGTCTCCAAGCAGCAGGCCGAGCTGGCCTTGCCGCTTGGCTGGAGCCATTGGCAATGGGCCAGCCTGCCCTGTATTGTGGCCAGCCTGCTTGGGATCAAGATGACTCAAGCGGCCGATCAGCAGCGTCTGCTGACCAAGCTGGCGGCCCTGGCCATGGCCCTGAAGCCACCAGCCGAGCGCGCCCTGCTGGACGCCGCCGACCAGGCCATTGCGGACCTGGCGGAGGAACTTCGGGCTTGCGCAGCGGGGCCCTTGGCCCGCGCACTCCAGACACAGGCGCAAGAACTCGCTCGCGCCGACACGCCGGACTGGTGGCAAGCGCAGGCGCTGGGCTTGCTGTGGCAGGGCTATGAGGCCGGCGCCGGGCTATTGGGCCAGGCCCTGTTGGCGGCCGCCCGCTCAGCCGCGTCGGCGCCGCCAGACTTGGCCGGCTGCCACAGCCTGCTGCAAGCCGTGCTTGAGCGGCCCGGCGTGATTCATCACACCCGCCGTTGGGCGCTGCGCGACTGTGTGCTGGGCGGCCAGCACTTGCGCGCCGGCGCGGCCTTGTGGGTGGTGCTTGCCGGCGGCGAGCCTGCGCCGCCGGCTTTGCTGGGCTTCGGGCAGGGCCGCCATCAATGCCCCGGCCAAGCTTTAAGCCTGCACATCGCCGCGGCAGCGCTGTGGCAAGCGCTCCAAGCCCCAGCACTTCAAGCCGCCCCGCAATGCCTGGGCCACGAGGCATTGGCCAACGCGCGCATCCCCAAGCTGATGGAGCCGGCACGATGAGCGCCGTCGCGCAGCGCGTGATTGAGCCTTCGGTGCTGTACTTCGGCACGCCGGTAGCGCTGATTTCGAGCGTCAACCCTGATGGCGGCAGCAATCTCTCGCCGATTTCTTCTGTTTGGGCGCTGGCCGACCGGTTGGTGATCGGCCTGGGTTTGGAGGGGCAGGCCATTGCCAACTTGATGCGCGATGGCGGCTGCGTCGTCAACCTGCCGAACGCCGAACTCTGGCCTCACGTCGAGCGCCTGGCGCGCGCCACCGGTCGCCAGGCGGTACCCGCAGGCAAGGCGGCCATGGGATACAGCCATGTGGCCGACAAGTTCGCCTTGGCGGGACTGCATCGTTTGCGCAGCGAGTTGGTGAATGCCGACAGAGTCAGCGAATGCCCCTTGCAAATCGAGGCACGCCTGAGCCAAACCCCGGACATGGCTGCCGCCGAGGCAAGAGGATTCGCCATCGTCGAGCTGACGGTGTTGCGGGTACATGCACACGCGACCATCACCCACTTGGACAGCCACCACATCGACACCACACGCTGGCAGCCCTTGCTCTATGTGTTCCGCCACTACTGCGGTACCTCGGCGCCACAAGGCGCCAACTTCCGGGCCGAGACGCCGCTAGGCCAAACATGATCGCCGTCATTTTCGAAGTCGCGCCTCATCCCGAGCATGTTCAAGAGTATCTGGATCTGGCCGCCGAGTTACGCCCCTTGTTGGCGCAGATCGACGGCTTTCTCAGCATCGAGCGCTTCAGCAGTCTGAGCGAGCCGGGCAAGCTGCTGTCGCTGTCCTTCTGGCGCGACGAGGCCGCCGTGGCGGCTTGGCGTAACTTGGAGCAACACCGCAGCACCCAGGCGTTGGGCCGCAGCCATGTGTTTGCCGACTACCGGCTGCGCGTCGCCGAGGTCCAGCGCGACTACGGCCTGCACCAGCGCGAGCAAGCGCCGGCCGACAGCCGCCGCGCCCATCCAATGGATCCGCGTGCCTGATACGCTAGCCGCTCACGGAGGATCATCAATGCAGCTCAAATTCACACTCTTGCTGGCGCTGGCCTGGCCCCTGCTCGCCCAGGCGGCGGACTCGGTCGGCGAGGTCGACACCGTCTTCAAATTCATCGGCCCCGACCACAAAATCGTCGTCGACGCGCATGACGACCCCAAGGTCAGCGGCGTGACCTGCTATGTCTCACGCGCCAAGACCGGCGGCATCAAGGGCGGCCTAGGCCTGGCAGAGGACAAATCCGAGGCCTCGATTGCCTGCCGCCAGACCGGCCCAATCGCTTTCGCCAAGCCGCTGCCGCAGCAGGAAGAGGTGTTCAACGAGCGGACCTCGCTAATCTTCAAGAAGCTGCGCATCGTGCGCATGGTCGATGCCAAGCGCAACACGCTGGTCTATTTGACCTATTCCGACCGCGTGATCGAGGGCTCGCCGCAAAACAGCATCAGCGCTGTGCCGGTCGAGCGCGGCACGCCAATTCCGCTCAAATAACAAGTCCGGCTTGTAAGCGAGCCGCGCTTAATCTACGCTGGGAGCCCCGCCGGAACGCCATCTGACCTACCGGCACTGGAACAAATGTCCATGCATCCACAGTCAAGGAGCACGTCATGCCCAGTCCCGCCAGTCATCCAGAAAATGGCACCCCCGGCTTAGCGGCCCTACGCACCCTGGCCCTGGTCGGGCCGGCCGGTGCGGGCAAAACCACCCTGCTTGAGGCGCTGTTGCTGCAAGCCGGCAGCATTGCCCAAGCTGGCAGCATCGAGCGCGGCAATACCGTCAGCGACTTCGACCCGTTGGAGCGCAAGCTGCAGCACTCGCTGCATACCGCCCTGGTCCATCTCGACCACGCCGGCATTCGCATCCACGCCATCGACACGCCGGGCGCGGCCGACTTCATCGGCCAGTCGCTGCCGGCGCTGGAGGCGGTGGACACGGCGGTGGTGGTCATCAACGCGCAGAACGGCATCGAGTTGATGGCGTCCAAGATGATGGAGACGGCCGCGCAGCGCGGCCTGTGCCGGCTGATCGTGATCAACAAGATCGACGCCGCCGAGCTCGACCTGCCAGGCTTGCTGGCACAGCTGCGCGAGGTTTTTGGGCGCGAATGCCTGGCCCTGAATCTGCCCGCCGATGGCGGCCGCCGCGTGTTGGATTGCTTCTACAACATCACCGGGCTGGCCGATTTTTCGTCGGTCGGCATCGCGCACCAGGCCCTGGTCGAGCAGGTGGTGGAAGTGGACGCCGCCTTTGTAGAGCGTTACTTGAACGAAGGCGATGTCGACCCGCGCGAGCTGCATGCCCCACTGGAGCAGGCGCTGCGCGAAGGCCATCTGATCCCGGTCTGCTTCACTTCGGCGCGCAGCGGGGCCGGCGTGGCCGAGTTGCTGGACGTGATCGAGCGCCTGCTGCCCAATCCGGCCGAGGGCAACCCGCCGCAATTCCTGCGCGCCACGGCTTCCGCTGAGACGGGCGAAGCTGTGCCGCTGCAGGCAAAACCCGACCCCACCGCCCATGTGCTGGCCCATGTGTTCAAGGTCGTCAGCGACCCCTATCTGGGCAAGCTGGGCGTGCTGCGCGTGCATCAGGGTACGCTGACGCGCAATAGCCAACTCTTCATGGACAAGAGCCGCAAGCCGTTTCGGGTCGGCCATCTGTTCATGCTGCAGGGCAATAAACATATCGAGGTGGAGCAAGCCTTGCCGGGCGATCTGTGCGCGATTGCCAAGGTCGAGGAACTGCATTACGACGCCGTCTTGCATGACGCACCCGAAGATGAGCACATCTTTTTGCGCCCGCTGGACTTCCCGGTGCCGGTGCATGGCCTGGCCATCAGCCCGGCCCGCCATGGTGACGAGCAACGGCTGTGGGAAATCCTCGGCCGGCTGGTCGATGAAGACCCTTGCCTGAAGGTCGAGCGCAGCGGCCAGACCCATGAGACCGTCGTCTACGGTCTGGGCGAGTTGCACCTGCGCATGCTGCTGGAGCGGCTGCGCGAAAGCTATAAATTCGAGGTCCTGACCCAGCCGCCGCGGGTGGCCTACCGCGAGACCATCGCGGCGCCGGCCGAGGGCCATTACCGGCACAAGAAGCAAAGCGGCGGCGCCGGGCAGTTCGGCGAGGTTTATTTGCGCGTCGAACCGCTGGCGCGCGGCGCCGGCTTTGAGTTCATCGACGCCGTCAAGGGCGGCACCATCCCAGGACAATTCATGCCGGCGGTAGAAAAAGGCGTGCGCTCCGCGCTGGAGAGCGGCGTGGTGGCGGGCTACAGCTTGGTCGACTTGCGCGTGACCGTGTTTGACGGCAAACACCATGCGGTCGACAGCAAGGAGATCGCCTTCGTCACCGCCGGCCGGCGCGCCTTGATCGCCGCCGTGCGCGAAGCCAGGCCCTTGGTCCTGGAGCCGGTGGTGCAGATACAGATCAGCAGCCCGGCAGCGGCCATCGGCGACATCACCGTCGACCTCGCCGCCCGCCGCGGCCAGGTCAACGGCACCAGCACGGCCGTGCCCGGCACCATCATCGTGCAAGGCCTGGCCCCGCTGGCCGAGCTGAGTAGCTACCAGACCCGGCTCAACGCGATGACCAGCGGCCAGGGCCGCTACACCCTGCTGCTGTCGCACTACGACGCCGTGCCACCTAACACGCAAAGCCAGCTGATGGCAGCCTACAAGGCCGGCGACGACCTGGACTGAGGCGTAGCGGCCGACGCCGCTGCCGCTGCCTTGTCGGCCTTTGTCTTGGAGCGCCAGCGCTCCAACTGCGCCAGCCACTCGGTCCAGTCCTTGGGGCCAAGCTCGTAGCGCTGTTGCAGATTGCCCAGCACATTGCCCCAGGCCCGGTCGAAATAATTGAAGGCCTTGTCCCATTCCCCACCGTCGCCCCAGCCGGTGTGGTGCAGGCGCACCCGGGTGTGATTGGCGTCGACGGGCTCGAAGCGCAAGATCACAAAGCTGCGCTGGCGACGCACCTCGGGCAGATGGGGCGGCGCGTTCCAGTCGAAGCTGAGCATTTTGTGCGGCTGCAAGGCCATGAAGCGCATCTCATCGGCGCCCTTCTGGCCGGCTTCCGCGCCGGGGTCCATATAGATTTGAAACGCGCCGCCGACCTGCGGCTCGATCAAGGCATCAGGCGCGAAGAACGCGGTGATGCCGGCGCGTGTGGTCCAGCTGGCCCAGGCTTGCTCAAGCGTCGCCTTGATGATCACTTCTTTATCAATGGCGCGCTCGCCGGCTTGGCACAAGATTGCTGCGGCGCCCAGCGCCACACAGAGCAGGCCGCGAAAGAGTTGAGCAAGAGTCGGCATCTTTATCTCCTGGTTTGCCCTCATTCCCAGGGCGCGAGCAACGAGGCTTTATCATACGCAGATGTCATCCGCCCCTGTGGACGTCGCCCAAGTCCGGCTGGACAACGCGATGCTCCTGTTCGAAGAATTCGTCACCGCCGCCGTCAAGCACCCCGACGCAGCCGCTTTGCGCGGGCTGGAGCGGCGCTTTGCCGAGCGCCTGCAGATCCAGCCCAGCTATTGGAGCCAAATCAAAAGCCGTTCGCGCCAGATTGGCGAGCGGCTGGCGCGCCAGTTCGAGCAGCTGTTTCACAAGCCCGCCGGCTGGATGGACAGCCCCCAGCACAGCAAGAACTTGCAGGCGGTAGTGGCGCCGCAGGACGCCGCACCCAGCGTGCCGCAAGATGATGACGAGCGCTTTATCGTCGGCCTGGTGCTGACCTATTACCGGCGCCACCCGCAGCGCGCCCGCACCCGCTTGCTGGACCTGCTGGGCGAGGTGCTGACGCCGCCGGTCGCCGCGCCAACGCCCAAGCCGGCGCGCGCATCGGCGCCGGCCCTGCCCGCCGCCCCACAGGCGAAAGCCCCTGTCGGCGGCGGCGCGGCCGAGCTGGACGAATGGCGGCGCATTCAACAAGGCATCGCCCCGTTGAAACCAAAGAAGCGTTGAGCTAGGGCCGCTCAGGTGCCGCGCGCGACACCCCCCTAGTTTCTTTATCAAAAAAGATGCAAAGCACTTGCGCAAGATAAACAATCGTTTATCATTTGCACAAGTCGCGGCGTTATGCGCAGCGGCGATCACCCCCTCATCAACGCCTTATCAACACCTAAACGGGCGCACCCCGCTGTACTGACGCGTCATCACGTGCTCAGCAAGGCCGGCCCTGCACCCACTCGAGCAGCCCATCACTGGATCAGCCGTATCGATCCGGGAGCCGCTGCATTTTTTCAAGGCTGGGCATAGGCCCGCCTGCAGCACATCGACTTTCACCGCAGTGGCGCAGTTGCGCTGCCGCATGGCCGGAGCTTTTGCGGCCTCACTCGCCAAGGAATCACACCATGACTCAATTCACCAGCCCCCGCCCGCTGAACCTGAAGTTGCGCAAGCCGCGCAATCCGCTGGTCGCCCCAGCGCTGATGCGCCAGGCTGGCAAGCACGGCCACTTCAGCGCCGGCAGCAGCCAGCGCCAGACGGCACGCCGCGAGCTGCACAAGCAAACCCTGGAAATGACGCTGCCCGACAGCAGCGCCTGAACTCAACGGCCCGTTTCGATGGGGCCGACAAGGAGAGAAATCATGCAATTGAGAGAATTGCGCGGCCCCGACGCGAACGCCGCCGACTACGAATGGACCCACGAGGCTTGGCGCCTGCGCCTGGCAATTGCCTTGCGCTGCGGCAGCGCCTTATTGGCACGGTCGGCGCAACGCCTCTTGCCCAACCGGCGCCCAAGGCCCAAGCCCGAGTTGGAGTTCTATGCCGAGGCCGGCGCGCCGGAAGGCGCGCTGTATGCCGACGGCAGGCGTATCGGCACCCTGGCCGGCATCACGCGCCTGTGATGCCTGCGGCACCGACCTGGCGGGCTTGCCCTCAGAAGAAACAAACGCCGGGCCGCCCCAAGTGTTTCTTCTCCCCCTCGGGGGGCCTGACGCGAAGCGACAGGTCTGGGGGCCCTCACAAGCCCGCCAGGTCGGTGCTTTGCCACGGCAAGCGCGCTATTTCGAGCGCTTTTCAGGGCAATGCGGCGCGGCGGCAGCGCTACCATTCAGCATCACTCGACACCAAAAGCCCCATGCCCGCGTCCAACCCTCTTCCCGCCATGCGTCAGGCTCCTCCGGACTTGGCTGCGTGGACGGCGCTGTTTTGCAACGCTGAAATCCCCGTGTTGGCGGAAACGGCCGAGTCGCTCGAACTTTTGCGCTGCAACGAAGACGCCGTTGATGCCAACAGCCTCGGCGAAATGATCGCCACCGACCCCTTGATGACGCTGAAGGTGCTGGCCTACGCCGCCAACCATCGCTCCAGCCGTTTGCTGACCGACGCCGAGACCGTCACCGCGGCCCTGGTCTTGATGGGCATCACGCCCTTCTTCCGCGAATTTGGCCCCCAGCCGACGGTTGAAGACCGGCTGGCCGCGCAGCCCTATGCGCTCGACGGCCTGCAGCGGGTGTTGCACCGCGCCGAGCGCGCTGCCCGCTTTGCCCTGTCCTTCGCCATTCACAGGCGCGACCCGGATGCCGCCGTGATCCACAGCGCGGCCTTGCTGCATGACTTCGCTGAGATGCTGTTATGGGTCAATGCGCCGGAGTTGGCGCAGCAGATCCGCGACCGGCAAACCGCCGACAAGCATTTGCGCAGCACGGTGGTGCAGCGTGAAATCTTGCATATCGAGTTGAGCGACCTGGAGCAGGCGCTGATGCAAGCCTGGCATCTGCCGGAATTGCTGCAACACATCACCAATGACAAGCGCGCCAACGATCCGCAGGTGCAATGCGTGAAGCTGGCGATCCGCCTGGCCCGCCACACCGCCGAGGACTGGAGCGACGAGGCGGTGCCGGATGACTTGCTCGAAATCGCCAAGCTGCTGAATTTGAGCCAGGAAGCCACGCTCAATCTCTTGCATGAGTTCGATTGAGAGCCTGAGGAGTCGCAGCATGGCCGGCCCTAGCCAAGATTTCTGGCAACAACGCTTCGTCAGCGGGCAAATCCCCTGGGACCGCGGTGCGGCCCACCCCCAATTGGCACTTTGGTTGGACCAAGGCTTGATAGACCCCGGCCTGAGTTTGCTGGTGCCCGGCTGCGGGCGCGGCCATGAATTACTGGCACTGGCCCAGGCCGGCGTTGAGGTGCTCGGGCTTGACTATGCGCCCGCCGCCGTGGCCCTGGCGCGCGCCCAACTGGAAAGCCATGCCGGCAGCGCCTCGGGGCGTGTCGAGCAAGCCGATGTGCTCAGCTGGCAGCCCGAGATGGCGCTTGACGCTGTCTACGAGCAAACCTGCCTGTGCGCCTTGCACCCCGACCATTGGCGCCGTTATGCCGATCAGCTGCACGGCTGGATCAAACCCGGCGGCCGCTTATTTGCCCTGCTGATGCAGGCCCGGCGCGACAGCGCGGGCGCCGGCGTCGTCGAGGGCCCGCCCTACCACTGCGACATTCAAGCGGTGCGCGCCTTGTTCCCCAGTGATCGCTGGCATTGGCCGGCACCGCCCTATAGCGGCCACGACCATGCGCAGGGCTGGACCGAATTAGCCGTGGTGCTGACGCGGATTTAGACCGCCGCCTGCGTCAGACCCTCACACCGGCACGGCCGTGGTGTTCTTCAGCCTATCCAGCACAAAACTGGTCTTGCAGTCCTGCACACTGGGGTGCTTAAGTAAGGTTTCGGTGATGAAGCGCGCGTAATGCGCCATGTCCTGCACCAGCACGCGCAGCAAATAGTCCATATCGCCGGTCAGCGCCGCGCACTCGACCACCTCGGGCCAGGCCTGCACCGCCACGCGGAACAGCTCCATCGGGTTGCGCTGATGGCTTTCGGTGTGCTTTTCAAGCCGCACATTGATATAGGCCGTCAGTCCGAGGCCGACCTTCTCGGGCGGAACCAAGGCCACATAGGCCGAAATCGCCCCCGATTCCTCCAGCCGCCGCACCCGCCGCAGCACCGCCGAGGCCGACAAGCTGACCTGCGCGGCCAGCGCGTCATAGGTAACGCGGCCGTCCACCTGCAACGCCCTCAAAATGCGTCGATCAATCGTATCGAGCTGTACATCATTTCCCATCTTTGAAATTCTCGCAGCATTCCTGCGCCAAGTCACAAGCTGGCGCCAGAGTTCGCATGAATCCTGCGCCGCCGACAACCTACAGTCTTGACCCATCGCAAGACTCTTTGTTGGAGACAAATCATGGCTTTCATTCCCTGGGACAACCCGATGGGCACCGCCGGCTTCGAATTCATCGAATTCGCCGCCCCCGATCCGGCCGAGCTGGGCAAGCTCTTTTTGACCATGGGCTTCACCGCCGTGGCCAAGCACCGGCACAAGAACGTCACGCTGTACCGCCAGGGCGGCGTGAACTTCATCATCAACGCCGAGCTGGACTCGTTCGCGCAGCGCTTTGCGCGCCTGCATGGCCCATCGATCTGCGCCATCGCCTTCCGCGTCGACGACGCCGCCTACGCCTACAAGCGCGCGCTGGAACTGGGCGCCTGGGGCTTTGACAACAAGGCCGGCCCGATGGAGCTGAACATCCCGGCCATCAAGGGCATCGGCGACTCGTTGATCTATTTCGTCGACCGCTGGCAGGGCAAGCATGGCGCGGCCGCCGGTGATATCGGCAACATCAGCATCTATGACGTGGACTTTGTGCCGCTGCTGGATGCGCAGGGCCAACCGGTGCCGGCCAACCCGGTCGGCTTAGGCCTGACCTATATCGACCATCTGACGCACAACGTCTTCCGTGGACGCATGAAGGAATGGGCTGATTTCTATGAGCGCTTCTTCAATTTCCGTGAGGTGCGCTACTTCGACATCGAGGGCAAGCTGACCGGCCTGAAGAGCAAGGCGATGACCAGCCCCTGCGGCAAGATCCGCATTCCGATCAATGAGAGCAGCGACGACAAGAGCCAGATCGCCGAATACCTCGACATCTATCACGGCGAAGGCATCCAGCATGTCGCCATGGGCACCGATGATGTCTACGGCACGGTGGAGCGCATGCGCGGCTCGGGCGTTGACTTCCAGGACACCATCAACACCTACTTCGACCTGATCGACAAGCGTCTGCCGGGCCATGGCGAGAACGTCGAAGAGCTGCGCCGGCTGCGCATTTTGATCGACGGCGCCGCTCATCTGGACGCCCCGAATGAGCTGCTCTTGCAGATCTTCACCAAGGAGGTGATCGGGCCGATTTTCTTCGAGATCATCCAGCGCAAGGGCAACGAGGGCTTCGGCGAGGGTAACTTCAAGGCGCTGTTCGAGAGCATCGAACTCGACCAGATCCGCCGCGGCGTGCTGAAGGACGATTCGGTGGCCTAAAGCCTAAACTCGGCGCAATCCACAAAGCCCTGAGCGCCTGTCGCCTCAGGGCTTTTTTTCGGCCAGCCATTGCTGCAAGTCGGCAAATGTACGGGGGTGGTCCAGCAAACCCATATGCCCGCTGCGCGGCACCTCGATCTCGCGCGCGCCGGCAAGAATCGCCGTCCTTGCGGGGCAAACCACCTGGTCAAAGTAGCTGAAGTAACAGCTGAAGCGAGCGGCCAGCTCAGGCGCCTCGCTGCGGGCAAGCTCGGCCAGCCAGGCGTTGCCTATGCGCATTTGCCGCGCGTTGCGCGCCGACGAAAAGCGCCCCATCAACGTGCCTTGGTGGGGTGAGCCCAAGGTCATCACATGGGCCAGCCGCGGCGCGCCGCCAGGCTCGGCCCCATAACGCCGCAACCAAGCGCGCACTGCCAAGCCACCCATGCTGTGGGCCACAATCACCGGCGGCGGCCCGCCCAGGCGCAGCAAGGCCTGTACGCCGGCCTCGATTGGCTCGGCATAGGCATCAATCGAGCCAAAAGCCGGCTCCAGCGTCAGCGCCACAAACGGGGTCGACTGTTCGCGCAAGCGCTTCATCCACCCATTCCACAGGCCGCGATTGCAAGTAAAGCCATGCACCAGCAGCACGCCTCGCGCTTGGCTTGCGGCCGGCAAATAGTCCGGGTAACGCCGCGCGGCGAATGGCTGTTGCCAGGAGAAAACGCGCTCGAAGGCCGACCATTCCCGCCACCAGGCGCCCAGCAAAGCCGTCATCCTCAAACGGGAGCCGTCGCCATGACCCAACCTCAGCACCAGCAAGCCCAGCAAGATGAACAGCCCGCTGAAGCAAAAGACCGCCACCGCGGCAAACAAGCCCAGCCAGCCCTGCCCATTGTTCCAACCCCACAGCAAGGCGATCAAACTCAGCGCTAGCTTGCAAGCCATCAAGGCGCGTTGGATCTGTGCATTCATCTACTCAGTGTAGGGGCGTCACAATGGGGCCATACCAGCCAGCTCGCTCGCCACCCATGGATTCAGCCGTAGCCAAACAGATCTTGGACCATCTCAATCAGGTGGATGAACAACGCAGGCTGCGTGAACAGCAACCCGGTCTGGCCGCGCAAGTGCAGGCACTCAAGCGCTATCAGCAACAGCGTTTCGCCAACACCTATGCGGACCTGTTGATGTCACCCCGCTACCAGGCTGCCGCGCGGTTTTTTCTGCAGGAGCTGTATGGGCCCGGCGACTACACGCGCCGCGATGCGCAGTTCGCGCGCGTTGTGCCGGCCTTGGTCAAGCTGTTTCCGGCCGAGGTGGTCGCCACAGTGGCGCGGCTTGCCCGCTTGCACGCCATCTCAGAACGTCTGGACACATTGATGGCCGAACAGCTGCGCTCAACCCATATCGATGCGCCCGCCTATTGGCGCGCCTGGCAAGCCTGCCAACTGGCCGATCAGCGTCAATTGCAGATCACCTTGACGGTAGCGGTCGGCGAGTCGCTCGAGAACCTGACCCGCAAGCCCTTGCTCAGACACGCCTTGCGCATGATGCGCGGCCCCGCTACCGGCGCCGGCATGGGCGAGCTGCAAGCCTTTTTGGAGTCTGGTTTCGACACCTTTAGGGCCATGCAAGGCGCGGCGGAATTCCTGTCCATCGTGACAGAGCGAGAAACCAAATTGGCCGCCGCACTTTTTGCCACCAAGCGCCAAAGCAGCCATGTGCTCGGCAGCGGCTTCGCCAGCGATGACCCGTTGACCAGTCTGCCTTGATGCACGCCCCTGATTGCGTACCGCGGGAATCGATTGGGCCGAAGCAATCAGGCGGCGATCATGACGCGCAACAAGCCTCGACATGAAGAATGGCCGACGGGCTACTCTCGAGCGAATACGAAGGGACTTCCCACCTTTCGGCAAACGGCGTCAATGCGCCATG
>JADMJQ010000349.1 GCA_018780415.1 Roseateles sp.
GGCGTTCTTGCCCGAACGCAGGATCACCACACCACCGGCGACCTCCCCCTCGCCATCGAGCTCAGCAATGCCACGCCGCATCTCGGGGCCGATCTGCAAGCTAGCCACATCGGCAAGCCGGACCGGCACGCCACCGCGTGCAGCGAGTGGGATCGCGCGGAAGTCATCGAGCGACTTCAGATAGCCGCCGGCACGCACCATGTACTCGGCTCCGGCCAACTCCAGCACCGAGCCCCCGGTCTCCTGGTTGTTGGCCATCAACGCGTCCTTGACCTGCGCCTGGGTGACGCCGTAGGCGGCCAGCTTGGTCGGATCCAGCACCACTTGGTACTGCTTGACCATGCCACCGACCGAAGCCACCTCGGCCACATTCGGCAGGCTCTTGAGCTCGAACTTGAGGAACCAGTCCTGCAGCGCGCGCAGCTGTGCCAGGTCATGCTGGCCCGTGCGGTCCACCAGCGCGTACTGAAAGATCCAGCCCACGCCTGTTGCATCGGGCCCCAGCGAGGCCTTGGCCGTCGCCGGCAGCCGGCCCTGCACCTGGTTCAGATACTCCAGCACCCGCGAGCGCGCCCAGTACAGATCGGTGCCGTCCTCGAACAGGACATAGACGAAGGAATCGCCGAAGAAGGAGAACGCACGCACGGTCTTGGCACCCGGCACCGACAGCATGGTCGTGACCAGCGGATAGGTGACCTGGTTCTCGACGATTTGCGGCGCTTGGCCCGGATAGCTGGTGCGGATGATGACCTGCACATCCGACAGGTCGGGCAAGGCGTCGATCGGCGTGCTGCGCACGGCCCAGACGCCCCAGCCGGTGACCATCAGGGTGGCCAGCAGCACGAGAAAGCGGTTGGCCACCGACCAACGGATCAGCCCGGCGATCATGGTTTTCCTCCCACCGGGCGGGCCGGCTTGATGGCCGTGATGACGTAGTCATCACCCTGCTGAGTGAAGCTGAATTGAACGACTTGCTTGGGCTGCAACCCGGCTTTCAGTTTCGGATCAAGCAGCTTGAAGCCCATCGTCATGGCCGGCCATTGCAGTGCAGGCACGGCCGCATGCTGCAGCGTCACCGCATCGTCCGTGAGCGCCGTGATCGTGCCGGTCGTGCTGTGCACCGGCCCCTGCGCCGGTCTGGCCGCCGATGCCGATGCAGGGGCTGATGCTGGTAATAAACGCGCTGGCACCAGGCCCTGCAGGCTCGCCTCCGAATCGATCAGAAATTGCGCCGACGCGACCACATGCTGGCCAGGCTCAAGCCCCCGCCGCACGACCAGCTTGTCGCCGATTTCCTGGCCAATCTCGACGTCCACCGGCCGATAGCGCCCCGGCGCATCGACCACGTAGGCGATGGCACGTTTGCCGGTGCGGATGATCGCTTCGGCAGGGACAACGATAGCTTCGGTCTTGGGTCCACTCAAGCCCACCTGCGCAAACATGCCAGCCTTCAGCCGCTGTTGCGGGTTGGGCAGCTCGATGCGCACGCGCAAGGTGCGGGTCTCGCGGCTCGACTCGGGCAGCACGGCGGCCACCTTGCCCCGGAACACTTCGCCCGGAAATGCGCTCAAGCGTGCTTCGACGGCCAGGCCGCCTTGAATCGCGCCGGCCTGTGCCTCCGGCACCGCCGCTTCGAGCCAAACGCTACTCAGGCCATTGATGCGAGCCAGACTCATGCCTTGCGACACGGTCATGCCCTGGCGAACCATCAGCTCGGCGAGCAGCCCCGAGTTCGGCGCCCGGACCGTGACATTGCCCTGCGTCTGCCCTGAACGTTCGACCTGGCCGATGACCGTTTCGGACATACCCAGCAAGCTCAAGCGCTGGCGGGCCGCCTGGGTCAGTGCCGTCTCGTTCAACGCCTTCACCGCCAGGAACTCGCGCTGTGCCGCCACCCATTCGGGCAACAGCAGGTCCACCAAGGGTGCCCCGGTCGATATCACGTCACCCGGTGCACGGGCATAGACCCGTTCCACAAAGCCGGCAGAGCGCGCCTGAACGATGCTCACATCCCGGTCATTGAGCTGCAAGCTGCCGACCGCATCAATGCTCGCACCGACGCTGGCTCGCACGACGGTCGCGACGCGCAGGCCCAGCGACTGGACGGCTTGCGGCGACACGCTGACACCTGCCGCAGCGTCTGCGTCTTCACCGGCGTCCTTGTTGGCGTATTTGGGCACCAGCGGCATGTCCATGAACGGCGACTTGCCCGGTTTTTCGAACTTCTGCGTCGGCACCATCGGGTCGTACCAATAGAGCGGCTTGCGCTCGTCCATGCTAGCCACTTGCGGCGTCGTGTGCCGATCGGCTTGCCAGCGGGCCAGGGTCCACCCGGCGCCAACGCCCACCGCCAAAAGCACCAGTGCGACAGCGGCCTTCTTCATGTGCTTGTTCATGACCTTCACTCCGACACCAGGTTGTTCAGACGAGCACGCAGATCCGCGCGCTGCGCTTCAAGCTCAAGGACCCTGAGCCGGGCTTCCAGCAGCTCGCGGCGCACGGACAGCACGGCACCCAGGTCGGCCTTCCCCGACTGGTAGCCGGCCATCGCCAGTTCAACGCGCTCCCGGGCGAGCCGCAGGCCAGCGCCGTTCAGACGTTCAAGCTGACGATCGAGCGCACCGAGTTCGGCCACCTGCTCGTCCTGCTCCTGCGCGCGTCGGCGCAAAAGGTCCTCGCGCTCGGCCTCGATGCGTTCGGCCTCGCGCTGCTTGGCCTTGATCGCGGGCAGCTGACGTCGGTCCTTCTGCCAGGGCAGATCAAAGCTCAGTTGGAGAGACACCATGTCGCCCCATTGCGCGCCGCGCCGGCTGTAGGCCACTTCCCAGGACCAGTCACCACGGCTCTCTGCTTGAGCCTCGCGAAGCTCGGCCTGCGCCATGCCCAGCATCGCCGGATAGACCGCCAGGTCGGCGTTCTGGCTCAACTGCGCGCGAAGCTGGGCCGGCTCTGGCGCAGGCACGGAGGCATCGCCGATCAGTGGCTCGTCGGCACGCGGGCCGACGAGGCGCCGCAATGCCGCTCGAGCTTTGAGTTCATCCCGCGCTAGATCGTCACGTCGGTCCGCCAGCGCCAAGGCTTCCTGGCGTGCCATCAGGAGGTCGGTGGCTTGGGCGGTGCCCGCAGCAACGCGGCCCGGCAACGAGGCCTGCAAACGCTGGTTTTCCAGGGTGACTTCGGCGAGTGCGGCTTCGCGCCGGAGGGCGAACTGGGCCGACAGCCAGGCTCGATCAAGCGCCTGCAGCAGCTGCAAACGCGCCATCGTCAGCACCGCACGCTCACGGTCGGCGCGGGCATGCGCGCCTTGGGTGCGGGCGTCCCGCTTGGCGAGATTTGGCACTTCCTGCATCAAGCCGATGCGCTGCATCGTCATGAAGTCACGTGACAGGCTGAAGCGGTCAGCACCGCTGATGGGCAGGTTCTCTATGCCGACCGACAGTCGTGGATCGGGCAAGGCGTCGGCGGAACCCTGGGCGGCCATGGCGCCGGACAGCGCTGCCTGTTGCGCTTGCAGGGCCGGACTCGACTGCTCGACCAGCGTTCGGGCTTCAACATAGGTCAAGGCGTGCGAAGGCAGGGCCAGGCCGCAGCCGATCAATAGTGCAAATGCCTTGCAACAGCCGCCGAGAAGGCGCGATGGAGAGCGCGGCCTTTGACGGCAGGACAGCGTTTTTGCGTCACGTGCAGGCACAGCAAGTGGATGGGAATTCATACGGATCCTCGGAATGAGCCATGAACGAATGCCAGCACGCCGGATTGGCGCGCGGCGCTACGCTCAGGTCAGTTCCGCAGGACCAGCAAGGAGAGATAGAGCGGCGGCGCGCTCGGTGGCCGGCCCAGGGCCATTGGCTGTCCGGGAGCGGCCTCGGACAGCGGGGCTGCCAGGGTCGGCACCACAATGCCCATCAGCAAGGTGGTTGCGGCAAGGTTGGACTGAACGTCGGGCGTGACGGTAGACGCCGCTGATTGCGCATCCTTGTCGCAATGGGCTTTGCACAGTAGGGGCTGCGCATCGTCCATCTGGGCGGCACTCATCCCCTCACAGTTCTGCATGCCGGCCATTGCCGCGTGTTCAAGCGATTTGGCAAGTTGCGGGCACGCATAAACCGCTGTGGCAAGCTGCATGAAAAGCAATGCCAACAAAACGCCACCGGAGACCCAGCGGCGAAGGCGCCTTGTGATGACCATGGACGGGAGCATATCGGATGCTGGTGGCGACTCAACTGGCATCGAAGAGGAACTTGACACAGGACAAACCGATGCAGGATTCAAGCCGTCATTTCTGCAGCGTGAGGCTCAGCGCTGCAGGCCTGTCTGTCTTGTTCGACCACATCCAGCAGAAGTCCTGATCGACGGTCACTGCCAGCTTGCCTTCGGCGGCCAGTGCACCGTCCACCTTGGCCGGGAACTCCACCTTCTTGCCCAGGTGATAGTGGATGTTGAAGTTCATCGGAGCCTCTGCCTTGAAGATCCAACCGACCGATTGGCCCTTGGCGAGCTTGCCGCAGATTTCAGCGAACTTGCCAGCTGCCACAGACGCTTGGGTGTCGAAGCGACCGCTGGCGTCCCATTGGATGTCGGTCACATCGGCCTGAGCAGAGGGGCCAGCCAGCAGGAGTGCAGTAGAGGCAACAAAAAGGGAGATTGGAGTTTTCATTTCAAGAGGTTCTGCGCAGTCGCAGCGCATTGGTGATGACAGAAGCCGAGCTCAGGCTCATGGCCAGCGCGGCAATCATCGGCGACAGCAGCCAGCCGGTGAACGGGTAC
>JADMJQ010000151.1:0-8732 GCA_018780415.1 Roseateles sp.
CCTCACGTACAGGGAGTACGTTCCGGTTCCTGCGCTCCGTCCGCCTAGCCTGACAGCCGCTCGCTACAAAAGTTCTCAGCCTCTGAGGCCGACGATGTGCCAAGTCGGCACATCAGCGATCGGCCTATGTACGGGCATACAGGCGGGTAAACCGTGGATGGCGCGGGCGCCGGCCCGGGGCGATGATGCCGTGGCTTCACGAAGAACCACCCGCCACGCCCTAGGAGACTAGCGATGAGCCATGACAACAAGATCACGCTCAAGGTCAACGGCAAAACGATCACACGCGCGACCGCGCCCGATCGCCTGCTCTCGCAGCTGCTGCGCGAAGACCTGGCCCTGACCGGCACCCATATCGGCTGCGACACCGGCCAATGCGGCGCCTGCACCGTGCATGTGAACGGCCACGCCGTGAAGAGCTGCACCATGTTGGCAGTGCAAGCGGCCGGCGCCGAGATCACCACCATTGAGGGGCTGGCCAGCGCCGACGGCACGTTGCACCCGATGCAGGCCGCCTTCAAGGAATGCCACGGCCTGCAGTGCGGCTTCTGCACACCGGGCATGGTGATGAGTGCCGTGGACTTGGTGAACCACCATGGCTGCCATTCTGAGCAGCAAGTCAGGGAGGCGCTGGAAGGCAACCTCTGCCGCTGCACCGGCTATCAAAACATCGTGCGCGCCGTGATGTTGGGCGCGCAAGGAGTTCAGTCATGAACGCCCCCCTGATCGGCCAAAGCATCCGCCGCCGCGAGGATGCGCGCTTCCTGACCGGGCGCGGCCAGTACACCGATGACATCGTGCTGCCGCGCCAGACCTATGCCTATTTCCTGCGCTCGCCCTATGCGCATGCGGCCATCAAGTCCATAGACAGCACGGCGGCGAAGGAGGCCGAGGGCGTGCTGGCGGTTTACACCGGTGAGCATTTCCGCGCGGTCGGCGGCCTGCCCTGCGGCTGGCTGATCAAGAGCCTGGACGGCAGCGCCATGAAGGAGCCCAAGCACCCGGTGCTGGCCGATGGCAAGGTGCGTTATGTCGGCGACCAGGTCGCGCTGGTGGTGGCCGAGACCTATGAGCAGGCCAAGGCCGCCGCCCAGCTGATTGCGGTCGACTACGAGGAGCTGGCCCCGGTGGTGGACACCGCCCGCGCCAAGGGCTTTGCCAGCAGCGTGCACGCAGAAGCCCCCGACAACGTCTGCTACACCTGGGGCTGCGGCGACAAGGCCGCCACCGACGCCGCCTTCGCCCGCGCCGCCCACGTGACCCGGCTGGAGTTCCGCAACAACCGCTTGATCCCTAACGCGATTGAGCCACGCGCCGCGAATGCGTCCTACAACCCCGGCGATCAGAGCTGGACGCTCTATGTGGCGAACCAGAACCCGCATGTCGAGCGGCTCTTGATGTGCGCCTTTGTGCTGGGCATTCCCGAGCACAAGGTGCGCGTGGTGGCGCCCGATGTGGGCGGCGGCTTCGGCTCCAAGATCTTTCTGTATGGCGAAGAGACCGCGCTGACCTGGGCCACGCGCGAACTGGGTCGGCCGATCAAATGGACCGCCGAGCGCAGCGAATCTTTCCTGACCGATGCCCATGGCCGCGACCACGCCACCGTGGCCGAGTTGGGCCTGGACGCGGCCGGCAAGTTCGTCGCCATGCGGGTCACCACGACGGCCAATCTGGGCGCCTATCTGTCCACCTTCGCCAGCTGCGTGCCGACGATTTTGTACGCCACGCTGTTGGCCGGCCAATACACCACGCCGGCCATCTATGCCGAGGTGACCGGCGTGTTCACCAATACCGCGCCGGTCGATGCCTACCGCGGTGCCGGCCGGCCCGAGGCGACCTATGTGGTGGAGCGCCTGGTCGAGACCGCCGCGCGCGAGTTGCTGATGGACCCGGCCGAGCTGCGCCGGCGCAACTTCATCCGCAGCTTCCCCTACGCAACGCCGGTGGGCCTGAGCTATGACATCGGCGACTACGACGCCACGCTGGACAGCGTGATTGAGTTGGCCGATGTGGCCGGCTTTGCGGCTCGCCGCGCAGAGAGCGAGGCCAGGGGCTTCAAGCGCGGGCTCGGCTATTCGACCTATATCGAGGCCTGTGGCCTGGCACCGTCGAATATCGCCGGCGCCTTGGGTGCGCGGGCCGGTTTGTTTGAGGCCGGCGAGGTGCGCGTCCATCCAACGGGCAAGGTGACGATCTTCACCGGCAGCCACTCGCATGGCCAGGGCCATGAAACGACGTTCGCACAGTTGGTGGCCGACAAGCTGGGCATCCCCTTTGACGATGTCGACATTCAGCATGGCGACACCGGCAAGGTGCTGTTCGGCATGGGCACTTACGGCAGCCGGTCGCTGTCGGTCGGCGGCACGGCCATCGTCAAGGCGGTGGACAAGGTGATCGCCAAGGGCAAGAAGATCGCCGCTCACCTGTTGGAGGCGGCGGATAGCGACATCGAGTTTGAGCAGGGCGTCTTCAGGGTCGCCGGCACCGACCGCAGCGTACCGTTTGCCACCGTCTCGCTAACGGCTTATGTACCGCACAACTATCCGCTCGACAAGCTGGAACCGGGCCTGAACGAAAACGCCTTCTATGACCCGACCAACTTCACCTACCCCGCCGGCAGCTATGTCTGCGAGGTCGAGGTTGACCCGGCCACCGGATTCGTGCGGGTGGACCGCTTCAGCGCGGTCGATGACTTCGGCAATATCGTCAACCCAATGATTGTCGAGGGCCAGGTGCAGGGCGGCATCGCGCAAGGCATCGGCCAGGCACTGCTGGAGCATGGCATCTATGACGTCGAATCCGGCCAGTTGCTCACCGGCAGCTATATGGACTACGCGATGCCGCGCGCCGATGATCTGCCCAGCTTCCAGATCAAGACCGCCAAGGGGACGCCCTGCACCCACAACCCGTTGGGCGTGAAAGGCTGCGGCGAGGCCGGCGCGATCGGCTCGCCGCCTGCCGTCATCAACGCCATCTGCGACGCGATCGGCGTCAAAGACATCGCGATGCCGGCCACGCCACACACGGTCTGGCAAGCGATTCAAGCCGCCCGCTGAAGCCCTTTCATCAGGAGCCCTGCCATGACATCGTTCACCTACACCCAAGCCGCCAGCTTGGCCGAGGCTTGCAGCAAGGCCGCCGGCAACGAGGCCAAGCTGATCGCCGGGGGTCAGTCCTTGCTCGGCGCGATCAAGCTCGGCCTGGCGGCACCCGAGGCGCTGATCGATCTGAGCGGGCTGGCCGATTTGAAAGGCATCCGCGTCGACGCCGGCCACGTCGTGATCGGTGCCATGACCACGCATGCGGCGGTGGCCGCCAGCAAAGCGCTGCAACAAGCTATTCCCGCACTGGCCGACTTGGCCTGCCGCATCGGCGACCGCCAGGTGCGCAACCGCGGCACCTTGGGCGGCAGCCTGGCCAATAACGACCCGGCCGCCTGCTACCCGGCGGCGGTCTTGGCCCTGGGCGCGACGATTTACACCGACCGGCGCAGCATCAGCGCCGATGACTTCTTTCTCGGCCTGTTCGAGACCGCCTTGCAGCCGGGTGAGGTCATCACCTCGGTCAGTTTCCCCATTCCGCACAAAGCCGGCTGGCAGAAGTTCAAACAGCCGGCCTCGCGGTTTTCCCTGGTCGGCGTTTTTGTCGCGCAGACGGCCGCCGGCGTGCGCGTGGCCGTGACCGGTGCCGCGGCCTGCGTGTTCCGCGCCACGGCATTGGAGACCGCATTGAATGCCAAATGGAGCCAGGCCGCCACCCTGGCCGTCGGCATCAGCCCGGCCCAGCTCAGCAGCGATCTGCACGGCTCGGCCGACTACCGCGCGGCGCTGATCCCGGTGCTGGCGGGTCGGGCAGTAGCCGCTTGCCCGTGAAGCCACTGGCGCTGCCTAATTCGATAGACGCCACCGCCGACCAGCTGCTGGCGCATGGCTATGTGGCTCAGCGCGAGCTGGCCGCCGCTGTTTTTCTGGCCCTGCGCCTGCAGCGGCCGCTCTTGCTGGAGGGCGAGCCGGGCACCGGCAAGACCGAGATCGCCAAGACCTTGGCTGCCATGTTGGAGCGACCGTTGATCCGGCTGCAATGCTACGAAGGCCTGGACCTCAGCGCGGCCGCTTATGAATGGAATTACGCACGCCAGATGCTGGAGATCAGGTTGGCCGAAGGGTCGACGCAAAAAGCAGCGCTGAGCGAGGACTTGTTCGCGCCGCGCTTCCTGATTCCGCGTGCCCTGCTCAAGGCCATAGACCCCGCCAACCCGGTCGCACCGGTCTTGCTGATCGATGAGCTGGACCGCGCCGATGAGCCGTTCGAGGCTTATTTGCTCGAGGTCTTGAGCGAGTTCCAGATCACCATCCCCGAGCTGGGCGTGATCCGCGCCACCCAGCCGCCCATCGTCATCATCACCTCCAACCGCACGCGTGAGATTCACGACGCGCTGCGGCGGCGCTGCCTGTATCACTGGGTCGACTTCCCCTGCGCCGAGCGTGAGCTGGAGATCTTGAAAATACGGGTGCCGGATGCGCCCGAGGCCTTGGCGCGGCAGATCGTGGCCTTCATCCAAGGCTTGCGCCGGCTTGATTTGTACAAGCTGCCCGGCGTGGCCGAGACGATCGAATGGTCGCGGGCCTTGCTGGCGCTGAACGCCTGGGTGCTGGACCCGGCGACGCTGCAGTCAACCCTGGGCGTGCTGTTGAAATACCAAGACGATATCGCGCGCGTGCAAGGCTCGGAAGCCGCGCGGCTGCTGGAGCAGGTGCAAGCCACGGCCCTGAGCGGCCGTGGCTGACCACCTCGCCGAGAACGTGATGCATTTCGCCCGCGTCTTGCGCGAGGCCGGGATGGCGGTCGGCAGCGACCGCGTGCTGTTGAGTTTGCAAGCGCTGGAAGTGGCCGGCCTGCGTTCTCGTGAGGACTTTCACGCGACCTTGTCCGCCTGCTTGGTGGACCGGGCAGAGCACCGCGAGCTGTTCGACCAAGCCTTTCACATCTTTTGGCGCGACCCCGATCTGCTCGGCCGCGTGCTGCGCATGCGCCTGCCGCAGGTGCAGGCCCGGCCTGGCATGCCCGCGCTGCCGGAAAATCGGCGGCTGGCGCAGGCACTCTTTCCTCATCGCCCCGAGGCAAAACATGAGCCCGAGCAGCCCATTGAGCTCGATGCGCGCCCGAGCTGGAGCGAGCGGGAGCTGCTGCAGCACAAAGACTTTGACAGCATGACGGCTGAAGAGTGGCGCGCCGCCAAGCAGGCGCTCAAGCAGCTGCGGCCGCTGCTCCACACCCGCCCGAGCCGGCGCTGCGATGGTGCCGCCGCCGGGCGAGTGGATTGGCGCGCCAGCCTCAGAGCGCAAGCGCGCAGCGAGTCCATCGCGCTGCTCAGGCACGGGCCACGCCGGCGTATCGCGCCGCTGCTGATGCTGGCGGACATCTCCGGATCCATGAGCCGCTATTCGCGCATGCTCTTGCACCTGGCACACGCCTTGACTAACCCGCAAGACAGACGGCAAAACCTCCGGGTGAGCTGCTTTGTCTTCGGCACGCGCTTGACGCCGATCACGCGGCTTTTGAAACAACGCGACCCGGATCTGGCCATCGCATCGGTAGCGCAGCGGGTGCAGGACTGGTCGGGTGGCACCCGCATCAGTGCCTGCCTGCACGAGTTCAACCGGCACTGGATGCGCCGGGTCTTGAGCAGCGACATGACCGTGCTCTTGATCACCGATGGGCTGGAGCAAGGCAGCGAACTTGACCCTGCCTGCAAGCGCCTGGGCTTCGAAGCGCAGCGCTTGCGCCTGAGCTGCAAACGGCTGCTGTGGCTGAACCCGCTGCTGCGCTTTGACGGCTTTGAGCCCAAGGCGGCCGGCGTGCGTGCGCTGCTGCCCGAAGTCACGCAGCATTTGCCGGTCCACAATCTGGCCAGCCTGCAAGACTTGATGGCTGTACTCTCAAAAACACCGACCAAACGATGAACCTGACCGGACAAGAAACCCTGCCCGTCTCGCAGCTCCAAGCCTGGGCCGCCCTCAATGACGCCGAACTGCTGAAGGCCAGCATCAGCGGCTGCGACAGCCTGACCTTGATCGGTGAGCATGAGTACGAGGCCTTGATGACGGTGGCGGTAGGGCCGCTCAAGGCCAAGTTCAAGGGCAGGCTGAAGCTGTCCGAGCTGCAGCCGCCGCACAGCTACAGCCTCATGTTCGAAGGCAGTGGCGGCGCGGCCGGCCATGGCAAGGGCAGCGCACAGGTGCGGCTGGAGCCACAGGGGGCGACACAAACGCTGCTGCATTACGAGCTGCAGGCCGCGGTGGGCGGTAAGATCGCGCAAATCGGCTCGCGCCTGGTCGATATGGCGGCGCAGAAGATGGCCGCTGAGTTCTTCGCCGCCTTCAACACCGCCCTGCAACAGCGTGAGGCCGTTGCAGCACCGGCTGCCGCGGTGGCGCCCAAAAGCCGTTGGCAGGCGCTGCTGGACTGGTATCTGGGTTGGCTGGGGCGGATCTTCACCGGCAAGCTTTGAGCGCGCGGCGCCCACCGAGGGGCGCCACCTCAGCTTCGCTCAAAAATCGGCCGCCAGGCCTGCGCCAAGGCGGCCACCGCGCGCCGTATATCGGGCGGCGTGACCGAGGCAAAGCCGAATACCAGGCCCGCCTCCTGGCTGTGCGCCGGCAGGCCGCCGACCGCGGCCACGCCGCCCAGCTCGATGCCGGCCGCCCGCGCCGCAGCCACCAGCCGGGTCTCCAGCGCGCGTGAGGGCAAGGGCCAAAAGGCCTGTAGCCCCGCATCAATCGGCTGCATACGCAAGCTCCGATAGGCCAGCGGCAAGCTCGGGGCCAGGTCTTGCGCCCAGGCACTCAAGAAGCTATCCCGGCGCTCCAGCGCGGCACGGCGCATGCGCCGCACATGGCGCAGAAAATGCCCCTCGGCCATGAAGTCGGCCATCACCACCTGGTCGGCAATCGATGACTGCCGGTCCAGCACCGAACGCAGCTTGGCCAGCGTGGTCAGCCAGGCCGCCGGCGCCACCAGATAGCCCAGGCGCAAGCCAGGGAACAAGAGCTTGGAGAAGCTGCCTACATAGAGCGTGCGCTGGCGCTGGTCCAGCGTGGCCAGTGGCGCGAGCGGCACACCATTGAATCGGTACTCGCCGTCATAGTCATCCTCCAGGATCCAGGCCTGCTCGCGCTCGGCCCAGGCCAGCAGGTCAAGCCGGCGCTGCAAGCTCATCGTCACCCCGGTCGGGTATTGATGCGAGGGCGTGGTGTAGACCATGGCCAGCGGCCCCAAGGCTTGCAAGGCGGCTATGCGCAGCCCTTGGCCGTCGAGCGGCACCGGCACGACCTGCGCGCCGCTCAGGCCCAAGGCAGCGGCCGCTGCACGGTAGCCGGGTGACTCCATGCCGACCCGGTCGCCGGGCCGCAGCAGCGCCAAGGCGGCCATCGAAATCGCCTGCTGCGAACCCGCCGTGATGAGCACTTGATCGGCGCCGCATTGCAGGCCGCGCGAATGGCTCAGGTAGGCGGCGATCAACTCGCGCAGGCGCGGCAGGCCGGCCGGCTCACCGTAGCTCAGGCTCACCGTTTGGCCTGCTTGCCGCGGCGACTTTGAGCGCGGCCGCGCTTGCTCACGCCAAAAGCGCGCCTGCAGACGCGACCACAAAGCATGCGGGAACAGATCCAGGGCCGGCAAGCCATGGCGGAATGCGCGCGCCTGCGGCCCCAGCGTCGGTGTCGGCTCAAAGTCCTGCAGACATGCCCACAAGGTGGTGCGCGGCGCCACCGCACCGCGCGCCGGTGGATGGCCGCCGCCCACAGGCTCGGCGACCAGCTTGGCGAGCTCGGCCACAAAGCAGCCCGAGCCGACGCGCCCGAGCACAAAACCTTCGCTGATCAAGGCTTCGTAGGCGCGCACCACCGTATTGCGCGAGACCTGCAGCGCCAGCGCCAACTCGCGGGTGGTGGGCAGGCGCGCGTTCGGCGCCAGGCTGCCGTGCAGAATCTTGTCCTTCAGCTGCGCATAGATTTGCTGCGCCAGGCCCTGGCCGGGCTGCAAGCGCATGCCGGCGGGATCCAAGGTCAGACTGGCTTGCTTGATTGGACCCATGATATTGATACAAAGTGGATCTTTTATCGTACCAAAACCGAATTTATGCTCGAGCCTTGCCCATCCAACTGTTCGAGCACCATGTACACGCCCGCCCACTTTGCCAACACCGACTTCGCCGACGCCCGCCGCCTGATGCAGGCCTGCCCGCTGGCCCTGCTGCTGGGCCCGGATGCCAGCGGCCAGTCTTTCGGCAGCCATCTGCCGCTGACCTTGGTCAACACCGATGGCGCGGACTGGCTGCTCGAGGGTCATATGGCGCGTGCCAATCCGCATTGGCATTGGCTGGCCGGCCTGCAGGCGCGGGGCCAGGATGTGATGGCCGTGTTCAGCGGCCCCAGCGCCTATGTGTCGCCCAGCCATTACGACAGCGCGCTTGCGGTGCCGACCTGGAACTATGCGGCCGTCCATGTCTATGGCGAGCTGGAATTGATCGATGACGCCAGCGCCAAGGACGCCCTGCTGAAGCGCCTGATCGCCCAGCATGAGCCCGGCTACGCGGCGCAGTGGCGCGGCCTGCCCGAGGACTTCCAGGCCAAGCTGCTGGGCGCCATCGTGGGCTTTCGCCTGCATATTCGGCGCTGGGAAGGCAAGTTCAAGCTCAGCCAAAACCGCAGCCCCGCCGAGCGCGCCCGCGT
>JADMJQ010000151.1:8742-49787 GCA_018780415.1 Roseateles sp.
GGCGCTGGCCGGCGGCACTGCGGCTGAGCAGGACGTCGCCGCCTGGATGCGCCATTTCAAGCTCTGAACCTACTCATCACTCACCGTCCTGCAAATCACACCCATCACATTGCAAGGCCCCAGCCTGCGCTTGGAGCCCTTGAACCTAGAAAGGCATCTGGACGGCTTGTGCGCCGTCGGCCTGGCGCCCGAGCTGTGGCGCTGGGTGCCCACACAAGTGCGCAGCGCCGCCGATATGCGCGCCTATATCGAGTCGGCCCTAAGCGATCAAGCCAACGGCACTGCCCTGCCGTTTGCGCTGGTGCTGGCCGGGCCGGGCCAGAGCGGGCCTGTCATCGGCAGCAGCCGCTTCGGCAATATCTCGGCGCGCGACCGCCGGCTGGAAATCGGCTGGACCTGGGTAGCGCCGGCCTGGCAGCGCAGCAGCGCCAACACCGAGGCCAAGACGCTGTTGCTGAGCCATGCCTTCGAGACCTTAGGGGCACACCGGGTCGAGCTGAAGACCGATTTCTTGAACGACAAGTCCCGCGCGGCGATTGCGCGCATCGGCGCTACGCAAGAGGGCATCTTCCGCCGCCATGTGATCACCGACACCGGCCGCGTGCGCGACACCGTCTACTTTTCCATCATCGACAGCGAGTGGCCGGAGGTGCGGGCGAGGTTGCAGGAGATGCGGCGTTGAAGCTTCAGTTAACTCACCATTTAGACGGCATTGACTGGCACTGGCTGGCCCAAGTGTTCGAGCGCGCGCCGCTCGGCGGCCGTGATCCAGCGCTGCTTGAAATGAGCTTCAGAAACAGCCAGGTCTGCTGCTTTGCCCATATCGACGGCGTCCTGGTCGGCGCCGGCCGCGCGCTGAGTGACCGCGTGCTTTGGACCGTCATCTACGACGTGGCCTTGCTGCCCGAGCACCAGGGCAAGGGCTTAGGCAAAGCCATCATGGACTCGCTGGCCGAGCAAGCCGGCGCCGCCCAGGTGATGCTCTATGCGGCACCCGGCAAAGAGCCCTTCTATGCCAAGCTGGGTTTTCGGGCGATGAAAACGGCGATGGCCAAGTTCGCCGATACCGAGCGGGCGCAGGCGCGCGGCTTGATCGAGTGAGCGCGGGCCCGGCTCAAAACTCCACCAACGCAAACTCAATCAAGCGACTGAGCTTGGGCATCGGCTGCCTGTCCTTGGGGTAGACCAAATGCAGCTGGCGCGGCGCCGGGCAATAGGCCGGCAGCAGCTCGACCAGGCGGCCGGCGGCGACGTCGTCGGCCAGCATGACGGCGTGCTGCATGACGATGCCAAAGCCCTCCAGCGCCGCCATGCGCAGCGCCAGGCTGTTGTTCGACTGGAAGCGGCTGACCGGCCAGCCCAGCGCCGGGGCGGCGCTGCGGCCCAGAGCCCAACCGCCTTTTTTGGACCAATGCGTGAAGCCCAGACATTGGTGCGCGCTCAGCTCATCCGGGTGCTGGGGCGTGCCGTGGCGCTTGAGGTAGTCGGGCGTCGCGCAAATCATCACGCCATAGTCCTTGAGGCGGCGCGCCACCAGGGTCGAGTCGGCCAGCTCACCGATGCGAAAGGCCAGATCGAAGCCTTCGTCGACGATGTCGACGACCCGGTCATTCAGGATCAGCTCTACCTGCACCTCGGGCTGCTGCTGCAAAAACCGCGTCAGCGCCGGCGCCAGCACCACGGTGCCGAAGGACACCGGCGCATTGATGCGCAACATGCCCTTGGCGGTGCCGCGCAGCCGGGCGGCGCCCGATTCCGCCGCCTGCACCTGGTCCAGAATCTGCCGGCATTGGGCCAGATACACACGACCCAGCTCGGTCAGGCTTTGGCGCCGCGTGGTGCGCGCCAGCAGCCGCCCGCCCAGCCGCGCTTCCAGTTGCCGAATGTGCTTGCCCGCCATCGGCGGCGAGATATTGAACACCTCGGCGGCGGCACTCAGGCTGCCCTTGTCCACGGTGGCCACAAAGACGGCCATGCTCTGCAATCTATCCACCTCTTTTAGCCTCGCTCAATTAAAAACTTTTGGTTCTATATAAAGTAAATATACGGCTATTTATCTCAAACTGATTGCAATCAACAATTCAGGCCGTGCCAAGCCATCTGGGCAAGGCACTTGGATCAACAGGAGTGAAGCCACATGAAAAAAGTTCTCGTCATCGGCGCCAGCGGCACCATAGGCCAAGCCATCGTCAAAGAGTTGGCCCAGCGCCATGAAGTCATTCAGGCCAGCCGCAGCAGCACCACCCATCCCGTCGACATCGAGCATCCGGACAGCATCACCGCCTTGTTCGAGCGGGTCGGGCCGGTCGACGCGATCGTGGCGGCGGTCGGCAGCCTGCACTTCGGCCCCTTGACCGAAATGACCGGCGAGCAATTTCGCATCGGCATCAATAGCAAGCTGATGGGCCAGGTGGAGCTGGTGCTGCGCGGCCAGAAGTATCTGAATGATGGTGGCTCCTTCACGCTGACCAGTGGCATCGGCGTCGACGCCGCCATCCCGCAGATCGTCAATGGCGCGGCGGTGAATTGCGCGCTGGAGGGTTTCGCCGCCGGCGCCGCGACCGAACTGGCGCGCGGCCAGCGCATCAATGTGGTGAGCCCGACGGTGCTGACCGAATCGATGCCCACCTACGGCCCCTATTTCATTGGCTTCGAATCGGCGCCCGCCGCCCGCGTGGCCCTGGCCTATGCGCGCAGCGTGGACGGCCTCGCCACCGGCAAGACCTTGCGGGTCTGGTGAGGGTTTGTGCCCTTGGCCTTGGCCTCAATCCCGCGCCGGGAACATCCAGCGCTCGTAGATCTTTTTGGCCGTACCGTCGTCGGCCATCGTTTTGAAGACGGCGTTGACCTCCGCCTCGGCGGCCAGCAACGGTGACTTCTTTGAAAACGCCACGGTCAGCTGGGTGGTGGTCAGCACCAACACGTCGCCGAATTCGTCCTCAAGGCCCAACTTTTTGATGATATGGCCCAGCGTTGACAGCGAGCCCGCCACCGCTTTCGCATCCCGCTCGGCCACGCTCATGCGGATGGCCTGGGTGTAGTCCAACAGCAGTTCCTTCTTGATGCTGGCATCCACGTCAAAGCGGGGGTCAACCTTGAGGCCGCGAGGCACGGCGACGACCACATTCAGCAGGTCTGCATAGGTCCGCAGCACCACACCTTTGCGGCCTATGGCGCCAAAGTCCAGCCGCACCAGCGCCGTTCCGCGCCGGGCATAGGCCGCCCGCGCATCACCCCAGGCCATGAGGGTGAAGTCCGTTTCGCCCAGCTGCAGGTCACGCTCGACACGGGCATAGGGGGTCAGCGTCCGGATCGTTCGATGGCCGCTGCGGCGCTCGAACTCGTTGAGCAGGTCCACGATGATGCCCACATAGGGCTCTTTGCTCGCCTGCACGAAGTCGGGGTTGGGCTTGGCCCAGGGGTCGAACTGGATCAGGTCGACTCTGAATTCGGCCGCATTGGCCGCCGAACAAGTCGCCCAAAGTGATGCTGCGGCACAAAAAGCTGACAGGCTCAGCCTTTGGCGAGGGCGCTGGGTAGAGGTAGACACAGCTGCAATTTACCACTGCCACAGAGGCCCGCACTCAGCCGGCGCAGCCGGCCGAACGCAGGCATCGGGTCAATGCCTGTGGCCGGTCCATGCTCAAGCGGCCGAGAATATCGCCTCGATCGGCATCTCGAAAACCCGGGCAATCTCAAAAGCCAAGGGCAGGCTGGGGTCGTAGCGCTCGTTTTCGATCGCGTTGATGGTTTGCCGCGACACCTTCAGGCGCTCGCCCAGCTCCGTCTGTGACCAGCTTCGCTGGGCGCGCAGCTCGCGCAACAAGTTCTTCATTTGTAGCGCCTCGCCGCCAAGACCAGGCCCAGCATCCACAGCGTAGCCATCAGCGGCCAGACCACAAACATGCTCAGGCGCGGGTAACCCAGGCCCTCGAGAAAGCCATAGCTGAAGCTGATGAAGGCGGTACCGGCGAAGGCCAAAGCCAGCGCCTCGAACTGCACCCGCTGCTGCAGTTCGTCGAGCCGGCGCAGCTGGCGCAGGATCACCCAGACCATCACAGCACCGGGCAGCATCGGGCTCAGCGCGATCAGGTCGCGCCAAGGCGAGGCCAAAGTCGCATCGCCGTTGAGCCAACCGTTCGAGCCGGTCAACACCAGCGTGTAGGCCAGCAGCGCCAGGCCCAGTTCTTTCAAATACTTCTTGGCATTCATCTCGTACGCACCTTTCATGTAAAGCGTGCTTTCCACTTTACCGAATATGCGACGCAATGTAAAGCGAGCTTTACATCTGAAGATCGAACGCTCAGGGGGCCGGCTGACCCGGACCTTGGGTGCCTTGCGCTCGTGCGTTGAGGTAGGCATAGAGGTCAACGATATGGCTGTTGACCAAGGGATCGCCCTGCCAAGTCGGCATGACGGCTTGGCTCGCCGGCGCGGCGCCGCTGGCGGTCACCGGCGAGGCGCTCCAGTCGTAGCGCTTCAACACCAGGTTGGAGAAGCGCTCCGCCCCCATCACGCGCACGCGCGGCAGCAAATCGGGCGCCTTGGCCGTGCCCTCTGCCGCAGGGCCGTGGCAGCCGGCACAGCGTTGCTGAAAAACCCGCCAGCCGGTCGGCACCGAACCGGGCAGCTTGGCGTTTTCGGCAATCTCCTTGGCGCCCTGCTGGTTCAAGATCTCGATGCCAAAACTGGCCGTAGGCAGCAGCGCTGCCGCCAGCACAAGGCCAGCGATGAGACTGCTTCGATTGAAACAAAGGGCTGACGGGTTCAGATTGGGCATTGCTTTCTCCATGGCGGGCTTGGCGTTGATTGTGCAACAGCCCCGGAGCACAACCGTCCCCTATCTACGCCCCGCGTCAGGCCAAACTCACCCCGTTGCGACCGTTCTCCTTGATGCCATACATGGCTTGATCGGAACGCATCAAGGCCGCCTCGGCGGTGCCGTCTTCGCAGACGATGGCGCTGATGCCAATGCTGACGGTGGCCGGGATCACGAACTGCCGGTATTGCGCCGGGTTCTGCTCGATGCGCAAACGCAGCCGCTCGGCCAGCGCACTGGCGTCCTCGCGGCTGGTATCGGGCAGCAGCAAAGCAAACTCCTCGCCACCAATACGCCCGACCACATCGAGCGGCCGCGTCCCCAGCCGCATCAGCAGCGTCACATGGCGCAGCACAGCGTCGCCGGCGGCATGACCGAAGCGGTCATTGATCAGCTTGAAGTGATCCAGATCCAGCGTCACCACGCAGCTGCAGAGCTCGGGGTGGCGCTGGATGCGGCCGTACTCGGCCTGCAGGCGCTCCATGAAATGGCGCCGGTTGGCCGCACCGGTCAGATGATCGGTGCTGGCCTGGCGGTGCAGCTCCTGGCGGGTACGAATCAGCTCGGTGATGTCCTCAAAACTGGCATAGACCTCACTCAAAACGCCTTGTTTGAACAGCGGTGTGGCAGTCACCTGCAGCCACACCAGGCTGCCCTCGGTCAGGCACAAGCCCATCACCACCTGGCGCACCGGCTGGCCGGTGCGCAGCGCCTCCAAGGCGGGATTCTGCGCGGGCGGGAAATCGCTGCCGTCCTCACGGATCAGATGCCAGGCCGGATCAATCGGCGACTTGCCCAGCAATTGCTCATGGCTGAGCCGCAGCAAAGCACAGGCGGCCGGATTGGCGGCGGTGATGCGCCCCGACAGCGCGTGATAGACAACCCCCTGCGGCATTGTCTCAAAAAACAGCCGGAACGATTCCTCGCTGGCCTTGAGCGCCACTTCGGCCTGCTTGCGGGCGGTGATGTCGGTCAACACCCCGGTCCAAAGCGCGGCTCCCTGGGCGCATGCCGCCGACTCAGCCTTGACCATCGCCTTGGCTTGCACCCAAATGAAGTCACCCCAATCGGCCGAGGCGCCCGCCTCGCTATAGACCTTCATCTCGCATTCCCAAGGCATGCCGCTGGCCGTAGCGGCGCGCAAGGAGTGCCTGCAAAAGCTGCGCGCCTCTTGCGCAACCCGGCGAAACAAGCGGCGCCCGTCGCCGCAGGCTTGGTCGGGCTTGAGGCCAAACAAGCGCTCGATGCCGGGGCTGAAGTAGACGAAGCGCAATGCACCGCCGGGCAGCACCTGTAACCTGAACAAGGCACCAGGAATCGACGCCGCCAAGTCCCGCAACTCGGCCTCTTGACGGCGCAAGGTCTCCTGCACCAATTTGAGTTCGGTCACGCTGTCGTGCGCGATGACGACGCGCGGCGGGTCGGCGTCCGCCACCCGCGACACGCGCGCCAAAAACCAGCGCGTCAGCTTGGGCGAAGGGCAGGGATATTCGAGCTGAAAGCTGTCCAGTCGCCCGGCCAAAACTTCCTTCAGTTTGAATGTGAACTCCTCGGCACCGGCTTGCACGGCATCGGCGCCATGGTGTAAGGCGCTGGCGCAGGCGACCAAGTAGTCACTGCCCTCGCAACACAGCTCGGCATGCCCGCCATTGGCGGCCGCAAACTCGCGCCAGGCACGGTTGACCTTGACGATCACACCGCGTTCATCCAGCACACAGATATGGGCAGCCAGCGCGTCCATCACCGACAGCACCGAACGCCGCGACATTTCCAGCGCACGCTCCGCGCTGACGACCGTCTGGGTCGTCTCGGTCAAGCGTGAATCCGAATTCGCCATCAACGCCCCTTTCGGGATTTGGCCCGCGCGCCGCAATCAGCTGGCGAATTTAACGCCGCAGCGCCACCTTGTGCTTATCTATTGACAATTTGGCACAAAGAAAAAGGGGAAAGGGCGCCCTGCGCCCTTTCCCCCGCTGGCCCCGGCCGCGTCAATGAACGCCGGCCAACAGGGCCGCGTTGCCGCCGGCCGCCGCGGTGTTGATGGTCAAGGTTTGTTCGGCGCTGAAGCGATATTGCTGGCGCACATCGAACAGCTCCTGCGCGCTGATCAGCGGCCGGATGGCGCCATCATCGGCGGCCATCTGGCGCAGCAGATCGCGCTCCGCCGCGGCATTGGCGCTGAGCAGGCAGATGCCGGCCAGGCGCTCATCGTCCAACAAGGCAGTCAGGCCCGGCGCCGCACCCGGCAGCAAGAGCAAGGCCTCGGCCGGCAGACCGGCGGCGCGCAAACGAGTCTGCAGCAACTCGGCCTGCGCCGCGCTGGTGCCGTCCACCAACAAGGCCACACTATTGCCGGCCACCAAGGCGGCGGTCACCCCCAAGGCCAAGGCATCCGGCGTGGCCGCGCTGGCTTGCAGCGCGAGCACGCCGCGGCCATGTTGACGCAGCTCGTTGCTTTCACCGGTCGGGCCGGGCAGCAACCGGTCGGCCAGCAGCTTCTCGGCCTGGTCCACGCGGCTGTTCACCAAAGCGGCCTCGGGCTGCCCAGCAAAGGTGCGGCTCAGCAGCGCGGCGCGTTCGCTCAGCGGGCGCTCGCTCCAGGCCGCATAGCCGGCCGCCAAGGCCGCCATGGCCGAGGCCATAGGCACGGCAGGCACGGCCTCGGCCGAAGCGAGCGCCGGGGCGGCCTCGGCCAAGCCAGGCAAGGCGCAAAAGCGATACAGATAGTTCGGACCACCGGCCTTCGGGCCGGTGCCGGACATGCCTTCGCCGCCGAACGGCTGCACACCCACCACCGCACCGATGATGTTGCGGTTGACATAGACGTTACCAATACGGGCCTGCCTGGCCAGGCGCAGCGCACGACTGTCGATGCGGGTCTGGATGCCCAGCGTCAGGCCATAGCCAAGCGCATTGATCTGCTCGATCACCGCGTCCGGCTCGCCGCCCCAGCGCACGACGTGCAGCACCGGGCCGAAGATTTCCTGGCGCAAAGCACCGATGCTGCTGAGCTCAAAGGCGACCGGGCGCACCAGGCGCGGCATGCCGTCATGCACCGGCGCCTCGGCGATCAGCTTGGCGTCGCGCTTGAGTCGCGCAACCTCATTCGAGACGCCCTCGAACGCCTCATCGTCGATGACCGGGCCGACATCGGTGGCCAGGTCGGCCGGCTGACCGACCCACAGCTCCTGCAACGCGCCGCTGAGCATCTCGATCACCCCGTCGGCAATGCTCTCGTGCACGCACAAGAGGCGCAAGGCCGAGCAGCGCTGGCCGGCCGAGCGGAAGGCCGACTGCACGACCGCGTCAATGACCTGCTCGGGCAGCGCGGTCGAATCGACCAGCATCGCATTGAGCCCGCCGGTTTCGGCGATCAGGGGCACGACCTGACCCTCTTTGGCCGCCAGCGTGCGGTTGATGATTTGTGCCACCACGGTCGAGCCGGTGAAGCAGACGCCGGCGGTTTGCTCGGCCGCCACCAAGCCGGCGCCGACCGTCTCGCCGGGGCCGTGCAAGAGCTGCAAGGCGTCATGCGGCAGGCCGGCGGCATAGAGCAGTTCGATGAATTGCTGCGCCACGAACGGTGTCTGCTCGGCCGGCTTGGCCGCCACCGTGTTGCCGGCCACCAGCGCCGCCACCACCTGGCCGGCAAAAATCGCCAGCGGGAAGTTCCAGGGGCTGATGCAGACAAACACACCACGGCCTTGCATGGCGGGCGCATCGCTCTCGGCTTGGTCGGCGTAATAGCGCAAGAAGTCAACGGCCTCGCGCACCTCGGCGACGCAGTCGCCTTGGGTCTTGAAGGCCTCCTTGACCAGCAGCGCACAGAACTCGGGCAGACGCGCGTCGAGGGCGTCGGCGGCGCGCCGCATCACGGCCGCGCGCTGTTGCACCGGCGTCGCGTTCCAGCCTGCGAAACCGGCTTGCAGGCCGGCCATCGTCGAAGCCAGATAGGCGGGACTGGCCTCGGTCACCGACAAGACCTGGCATTTTTCCAGCGCTAGCTGCAAGGGCTGGCGCTGCGCCATATCGGTCAGATCGACGCCGCTCGAGTTGACGCGGCCATGGCCCAGGCGGTCGAAGTACAGCGCGCCCGGCAAGGGCAAGGCGCTGGCCGTTTGCAATTGCTCCAGCGGCGAACCCAGCAACTCGGGCACCTGCACATTGACGTCGGCCAGCTGGTGGACAAAGGACGAGTTGGCGCCGTTCTCCAGCAAGCGCCGCACCAGATAGGCCAGCAGGTCGCGGTGCTCGCCGACCGGCGCATAGACGCGGCAGGGGATGCTGCCGTCGCGCAGCACCTCGCGGTAGACGCCTTCTCCCATGCCGTGCAGGCGCTGCATCTCGAACTTGGCATTCGCCTTGCGGGCCATCAAGACGATGGCGGCGATGGTGCCGGCGTTGTGGCTGGCGAACTGCGGGTAGATCACGTCGGCATGGCCAATCAGCGCCTGGGCGCAGGCCAGATAGGACACATCGGTGTGCTGCTTGTGGGTGAACACCGGGTAAGCGGCCAGGCCCTGCTCCTGGGCGCGCTTGATCTCGCCGTCCCAATAGGCGCCCTTGACCAGGCGCACCATCAGGCGCAGGCCATGTTTGTGGGCGATCGCGGCGACCTCGTGAATGACCTGCAAGGCCCGCGTCTGATAGGCCTGCACGGCCAGGCCGAAGCCGCGCCACTGCGGATAGGTGCTGGCAATGCGCGCGCCGAGTGTGTCCAGCACATCGAGCGACAGCTCCAGCCGGTCGACCTCCTCGGCGTCGATGGTCAGATTGATATTGGCCTGGGCGGCCAAGGTGATCAGCTCCCAAACGCGCGGCAGCAGTTCGGCAAACACGCGTTCGCGCTGCAGTACTTCATAGCGCGAGAACAAGGCGCTGAGCTTGATCGAGATGCCGGCGGCCGGCTCGGGCGCGTCGGCCCGGGCGCCCGAGGCGATCGCCTTGATCGCGCCGATATAGGCAGCGTGGTAGCGGCGCGCATCGGCCTCGGTGCGGGCGCCCTCGCCCAGCATGTCATACGAGAAACTCAGCTGCGGCTGGGCTTTACGGGCACTCGCCGCCTCACTCATCGCCTCCTTGATATTGCGGCCCAGCACGAACTGGCGGCCCAGCAACTGGATAGCGCGCACGGTAGCGCTGACGACGGTTTGGGCGCCGAGTCGCGTCATCAGGCCGCCGGAGCCTTCTGCGTCCGGCAAAAACTTCTTCGACAGCGAGATCGCCGACGCCGACAGCGCGGCGAACATCTTGTGCGGGCCCTCGCTGGCGCCGTCGAACTGGCCACGGCCAAGCTGGTCGGCGGTCAGCGCGATGGCGGTCGGCGCGTCCGGCACCCGCAGCAGCGCTTCGGCCAAACGCATCAGCGCCAGGCCCTCGGCGCTGCTGATCGGGTACTCGCGCAGCAGCGACTCCATCGCCCAGAACGGCGCCGGGTTGGCGCGCACCTGCTGCACCCAGGGGCCGGCGAGGGTCAGGACGCTGCTCCAGTCAAGCCCATTGCCGGTGGACTGGGCCAGCGCTTGCACGACCGCGATCTCCTCACGGTAAGGGTCGGGCAGGCGGGCGGCTTCGGGTGGCAAGGCAAATGTGGACATGACGACAGCAGCGAATGCTTGTTTCTAGTGAAGAGCCGAACTATATGAATGAATCCGATGAATTAAATTCAGATCATTCACAAGTCGGTAGTGGAAAATACGGCATGAGCACCGAAACTCCTCTCGACAAAATAGACGCCCGCATTCTCAGGGTGCTGCAGGGCGACGGCCGCATCTCCAATCTGAAGCTGGCCGAAGCGGTGCACCTGTCGCCCACCGCCGTGTTGGAACGCGTCAAGCGCCTGACCCGTGACAACTACATCCTCGGCTATGAGGCCAGGCTGAACCCGGAAAAACTCGGCGCCGCGATGCTGGTCTTCATCGAGATCTTGCTCGACCGCACGGTACAAGACGTGATGGATAACTTCAAGGCAGCCGTGCAGGCGCGGCCCGAAATTCTCGAATGCCATCTGGTGGCGGGGGGTTTTGACTATCTGCTGAAAACGCGGGTGTCGGACATGAGCGCCTACCGCGAGTTCATCGGCAGCGTGATCTGGACCCTGCCCGGCGTGCGCGAGACGCGCACTTATGCGGTGATGGAGGAGGTCAAGAACACCACGGCGCTGCCGTTCTAGGGATGCTCTTGTTTGGACGCCTCAGATGCGCCACGCGGCAGCTGCTTTTGCAGCCTATCCAAGGCCTCCACGCATTCGGCCAGGGCCACGGCGGCCGTGGCCGGCGTGGCAAGCAGCGTGCTCAGGCGGCTCTTCACCGCGTCAAACATCAGCTGCCAATCCTCTTCGGGCATGGCCATGCGGGTCACGGCGCAGGGGCCCGTCGCACGGCGCAGGGGATGCTTGGGTAACGCGCGCAGGTTCGAGGGTTCCGGCAAGTGGGCGCATTGCGGCCAGGCGGACAAATAGGGGCGGCAATTTTGAGAGGCCATCGACTCACCTCAGATCTGGGGTGAGTGCGAAGGCTGCGGCAAATGGAAGTACCACCATGATGGGTAGAGCGTCCTAACTTGATTGTGGCTACCGACGCCGGCACATGCCGGCGTGTCGTCCGAGGTCAATGTAGGACAAAGCCGCCCGGCGGACTGTGTACAAAGACATTGGGCGAACCCTGTCGCCCTTCGCGACGCTGCAGGCAGCGTCGGTCGTCTCACCGCAGCGTTGCTAGTCCGCCGGGCAATGCTGGCGCGGCGCGATGGCCTGCACCGTGTCGGCCGCCACCTGGCGCAACTGGCCCTGCAGCGCGCCATCGACGCCCAGGTCCAGCTTGGGCAGTCCCAGCGGCGAATTGCCGGTGATGGTGGCATAAAGCATCAGGGCGCTGAGGTAGGCACCAGCCACGGCCGCGTGATTGCCATCTTCGGCATGCAAGCGCAGCGTCGGCATGCGGGCCAGGGCGAGGTCCCAGGCCTGGCCTATGGGCGCCACGCAGGCCGGCTGCTGGCGCGCAATCGAGACATGCAGCGCGTAGATGGTCTCTGTCTCGGGCACGCCACGGCGCGGCCACTCGGGGAACAGCACCGGCAAGGCCTTGACCTTGCGGCTCTCACGCACCAGTTCCTGGGCCTCAACGGTGGGGAAATGGGTCCTGCCGCTGCTGCTGTACTTTTGCGCCTGCAGCAACACCGCCGTCCATTCGCGGCTGCGCAACAGATCCAGACTTTGCCGGTCGGCCAGACGCTCGTCGAGAAACATCCAACCCGGCGCCACCGTCACGGCCACCGACTTGCCGGCAAGCCCGGCACGCAGCATGGCCTCCAATTGCGCCGGTAGCTGACTGACCGTGCTGTGGCTATTGCCCATCATCAGCACATTGACGACGGCAGCCCCCGGCGATGGCGATGGCGGCGGCATGGCTTCGGGCCCCGGTTCGCCATCGGCCGAGCCGCCGCCGCAAGCGGTCAGCAGCAGCAACACGCCGAGCCAGGCCACCGCTGCGGTGCAGTAATTCTTCATGGCTGATAGCGGTACAGCGCCACCGCTTCGCTGCCGACCGCGTCGGATGGGGCCGCAAAGGCACCCATCACATCAATGGCGTCGCTGACGGTGCCCGGCGTCGATTCACCGCCCAAGGCGTAAAGCCGCCCACCCAGCGCCACCACGGCCAAGCTGCCGCGCGCCGTCGGCATCGCCAGGGCGGTAGAAACCCGCCGCAGACTCCCGGCGGCCCGTTTTTGCGAGTGAACAGTCCGACTCGTTGGCGGGGTGTAGGTTTCGACGCCGGCCAGGCTTTGTTGGTCGCCGCCGCGTATGCCCGGCGCCCTGCCGCCATCAAAGCAGCCCGCCAACAAGCACATCAAGGTGGCGCAAAGGGCCAGTCGTCTTTGCATGAGGGTTCCTGAATTGCTGCACCAAGCTGGTGTCACAGCAGTAGGCCCAAGCCGGGCGCGGCCCACAAGCGGGCTGGGCCGCCGGCCCGCTCCAAATGCCATCCAAAAGATATTTATCGTTGCACGACAAGCACTTGGCAGCGCGACCGGATCAGCGCATCAGCATCAAATCGGCCACCGCCGAGTTGGAAATTTCCACCAGCGCGCTGCCGTCTGCGGCCAGCGCGAAGCTGGCCAGCTCCGGAAAAGTACCCAGGGCATGGACGCTGAGCTGCTGCTGGCGCCCGCTGGCCGGATCGATCAAACGGAAACGCTCACGGCTGCCACGGGCGAGTAACACCACGCCGCGCGCGCCCAGGCGCCAGTCCACCAAGGGCTCACCGGGCTGCAAAAGTTCAAGCGCGCGCTCTTGGCCGTTGAGGCTGCGCAAGCGCAACTGAGCGCTGAAGCGCGGTTGATAGGCCAGAACTTGACCATCAGCGGCCCATTCAATCGCAAGCCCCGGCGCGAGCTCGGTAGGCACGACGACCGGCGGACGGCTGGCGTCGGCGGCAAAGCGCCAGAGCTGCCAACTGCCGCCACGGTCGCTGGCTACCCAGACCTCGTTGGCGCTGGGGTGCCAGCTCGGCCGGCCGTAATTGGCGGCGTCGGCCGACAGCGCCTGCACTTTTGCGCCCGCCGGGCTCAACACGCACAGGCCCAAGCGTTTGCCGGGGCCACAACTGCCCAAGAACGCGACCTGCTCGCCATCGGGAGAAAGCGCCGGCGCCGCGACCACGCCGTCGAGCCGGGTCAGGCGGCGGACCGCTCCGCCGCTGGCGTCGCTGTGCCACAACTCCGAATGGCCGTCACGTTGCGACACGAAAACGATCGCCTGTGCGCCGGCAGCGGGGGCGCGATCATTCGCCACCGAGCTGATCCGGCGTTCGGGCACGCCTTCGCCCCAGGCCAGCCGCGCGATGCTGATATGGGCGCGCAGCAAGGCATAGACGATGCGACCGTCGGCGCTGCGCTTGGGGGCGCTGCCGTCCAGACCCAGCGGCAGGGCCTTGGCGTTGGCGCGGTCCCAGCGCAACAGCACCCGCGCGTCTTGCCGGGTGGTGGAAAAAACCAGGTCCGGCCCGCTGGCGGCGTAGCTCAGCCCATGCAATGTGTACAGCTTCAGATGGGACAGGCGCTCGAGCTTGCCCTCCAGGGTGATTTCGTACAGATCACGGGTGCCGTCGGCAGGGTCTTGTCTGGCGAAGGCCAGGCGCTGGCCGTCGGGGGACCAGGCCGGCTGGTGGTCGGCCATGGCGGCCGGCGGGGCTGCGCTCAGGCGCCGCAAGCCGGCACCGTCGGGGGCGATCAGAAACAGCCCGCCAACCCCATCGGCGCTGGCGCTGAAGGCGATCAAGCGACCGTCGGGCGACCAATCGACGCTGGGCGTGAACATCGGCATGCAAGCCGCCAGCTCCCGCTGACTGCGGTCCTTCAGGCTATAGACCCACAGCGAGCATTGCGCGCCTCCACGCGTGGCCACATAGGCAATGGCCTGCCCGTCCGGTGACCAAGCCAGTCCGTGAACTTCGCCGCCGGCCTCGCTGATGGGTTGCGGCGGCGCGGTCTGGTCAGCGGCGCTGCGCAGATAAAGCCGGCCCACACCTTGCCCCTGCCACCAGGCAAAGGCCAGCAAACGGCCATCCGGCGAGAGTTGGCCCAAGTACTCGAGCCCGGGATCTTGCGTCAATGTCATGGCGCTGGCCAGCTCGGGCGAGCTGGTCGAGCTGGTCGTTGGCGACCTGGCCTGCAGCCAGGCCCAGGCCAGGGCCGCGAGGATCAGCGCCGCCGCCAGCGCCATCAACAGCCCCTTCAACGGCGACGCCACAGGCCACCGCGTTGCCGCGCCGGATGGCGGTTCAAGCCCTCTCAAGGCCGGCGCGGCGCTGACCGGGGCGATCAGCCGATAGCCCTTTTTGGCCACCGTCTCCACATAACGCGGCGCCTCAGGGTCGTCGTCCAAAGCCTGGCGTATGGTCCAGATGGCGGTGTTGATCGCCTTCGGCGCGACGAACTGATTGCCGTCCCAGATGGCGTTGACGATCTCGTCGCGGCCGACGGTCTCGCCGGCATGGCGGGCCAGCAAGACCAGCAAGGCCATCGCCTTGTGCCGCAGCGGGCGCGATTGCTCGCCGCGCCACAGGCGATTGCCGGTGGCATCGACAACCCATTCACCCAGCGTGAAGCGCTCTCGGGCCGGGTCCAGCGGGCTCAGAACGTCGCTCCGCGCTGGCGCAACTCAAGCGTCCGCCTATCGATCTCGCGCTGCAAGGTCGGGCCTTGGCTGGGCGGTGGCGGCGCCACCAATGGGCGCATCGAGGGCGGCACCCAGGGGTCGCGCAGCGGGGTCAGCAGCAGCTCGGGCGCGGGCAGCGTGGCGGCCGCTGGCACGCCAGGGCCGCCTTCAGGCGCGGCCAGCGCGCGCGCCATCGATGCTTCGGCGCCGACCTGCGCCCCTAGCAGGGTGCCGCGGTAGAAGGCCTGCAGGTCGACCTTGCTCGCCACCCGGGCGGCGTCGTCCAGATAAGTCATATGCCCGCCAGCATAGTTGCGCACCAACACACGGCCGGGCAAGTTCAGCCGCGCCAGATCCAGCTCGGTCTGATAAAACGGCGTGGCCAGATCGTGATAGCCGTTCAGGGCCAGCACCCGCAGTTGCGGGTTCAGCGCCAGCGCCGCGCCGAGGTCGGGAATGGTGTCGGGCAGGTCCTTGCCGGCGTGACGGAAGTTCCAGCTCTCGATCGCATTGCTGAACAGCACATAGGTCGAGGCGTTGCGGTAACGCAAGGTGTCACGCAAGTAGGTGGCAATGGCGGCTGAGAAGGACGCGCCGATGACGGTGCTGGACGGGTCGCCCTCGGCGGCCAACTCGCTACCGACCGGCGCCGACACCCGCGCGTCATAGCGGCCGAGCAGGGCGCCGGGCATCAGCTGGTTGCGGAATGTCCCCGGCTGCAGATTGAAGCCGCTTTGCCAATGCGCGAGCGCCAGGCCGGTGTAGTCGCGCAGCAGCGGCGGCAGCTCGGTGGGCACGGGCTTGCCCGCCAGCAGATCAAGCACCGCGGGCGTGTAGCGGCTGGCGCTGAAGTCTCGCAGCTGCGTCATATGGGCGCCCAAATCGGCCTGCTGCGTTGCGCTCAGCCGGTAGTACTGGCCGATGGCCGCATAACTGGGCAGATAGCCGCCGCAGCTAACACTGGGCTGGCCGGTGACGCCGCAATTGCTGTTGTAGTCCAGCGCCGGCGCCTGCAGCACCAGGCCGGTCAGTGGCACGCCGGCGCTCTCCAGCAGGCCGGCCAGCACGGCGGTGCGCGGGCCGCCATAGGATTCGCCGAACAGGTATTTGGGCGAGGCTTGGCGGGCATAGACGGTGATGTAGCGCTGCACAAAGTCGCGGAACACCGCCGCATCGGTAGCAACGCCCCAGAAGCTGCTGTTGGTGAACGGCGCGATCGCCTGCGACAGGCCGCTGCCGACAGCGTTGACGAACACCAAATCGCTGCTGTCCAGCAGGCTCTGGGCGTTGTCCACCAAGGCGTAGGGGCGCGCCAGGGCGGTGGACGGCATGCCGGTGGCCAGCCGCTTGGGGCCGTAGGAGCCCAGATGCAACCAGACGCTGGCCGAGCCCGGCCCGCCGTTGTAGAAAAAGGTGATGGGCCGCGTGGCCGCCGGCTGATGGTCGGCCGTGTAGGCCACGTAAAAGAACGAGGCTTGGTCCTGCCCGGAGGCCATCGCTTTGGCCGTCAGGTGACCGGCTCTGGCGGTGTAGGGAATGACGACGCCGTTCAAAGTGATGCTGTGCGTGGTGCTGGCGGCCGCCTCGACGGCCGAGGCCAGGGCCGCATTGGATGCGGAGGAATAGCTGGCCGTATCGACCAGCGTACCCGGCAGGTTCTCGGCCGGATCGACCGGACCGCTGTCACTGCTACCACCACCTCCGCCGCCGCCGCAGGCATTCAGCGCCAACAGCAAGCTCAGCATGCCGGCCCTTCTCAAGCCGCGATGTTCAGATGCAGCACTCATCATCGACCTCCATGCACATGAGCTGGGGTGGGACCTCAATCAACCGACCCGCACAATTATGCCCAGCAGCGGGCTCAGCCCAGCAGCGTCTCAGACCAGCGGCCGAGGCGGCGGGCGGCCATCGCCATAGAGGTCGGCGGTCCTTGCCATGGCCTTCACGTCCAGCATGAACAGCCGGCCGTCGGCAATCCGGTGCAGGCCGCGGCGCTCGAGCTTGCGCAGCGTCTTGTTGGTGTGCACCAGGGACAGCCCCAGGCCATCGGCCACATGCTGCTGGGTCAGTGGAAACGGCACGCCGGCGGCGCCACCATCGGCCTGCAGCGCTGCGGCGCGCTTGAACAGCAGGATCAGCAACATCGCAATCCGCTCCTCGGCGCTGCGCCGGCCCACCGACAGCAAGGTGTCGTCGACCAGCGATTCCTCGTGCGCCGTCAGCCAGGTGATATTGAAGCCCATGGTCGGCGAGCGGCGATGCAACTCCCACAACGAGTCGCGCTTGAAGACGCAGAACACCGCGTCGGTCAAGGTATCGACCCCATGTGCCGCAGCGTCGGCCATTTTTTGCTGCACGCCGATGAAGTCACCGGCGAGCAAAAAGCTCAGGATTTGCCGGCGCCCGTCGCTCAGCGTCTTGTAACGAAAGGCCCAGCCGCGCAGCAAGGTGTACAGCGGCGCGTCGGTCTGGCCCTCATGGATCAGCGTCTCCATGGCGCCGAGCCGCAGCTCACGCTGCTTCAAAGACTGCACCAGACTGTGCTCGTCGTCGGTGTGATTGATGAAGAGCGGCAGCCGGCGCAAGGGGCAATCGCCACATGCTGTCTCGCCGATGATCTCTGTGGGCCGAGTCTGAAGAGGGGGCGTAGGCATCGGGCTAGGCGGCGTCAAAGTGGAGTAAATGGGATTGGCGCCAGAGTATCCGTCAATCAATCCCACCAGCCGGCACCATGCAATACTTGGCTCAGCGCCATGTCTGTTGGGCCCGTCCTCTTCCCCCGGAGCTGAATGACTTATGAAGAACCTTCTTTGGCTGCTGTTGCCGGTTGCCGCACAGGCGCAAAGCCTGCAGACCGAAGTCGTTGCGCAGGGCTTGAACAGCCCCTGGGCATTTGCCGCCTTGGCCAACGGTGAATGGCTGGTCACCGAGCGGCCCGGCAGCATGCGCAAGGTCGACGCCAAGGGGAAGATTGGCGCGCCGCTGCAGGGGCTGCCCAAGATCGACGCCGTCGGCCAAGGCGGCTTGTTGGACCTGGTGCTGGACAGCGGCTTCGCCAGCAACCGCCTGCTCTATTTCTGCTACGCCGAGGCTGGCACCGGCGGCAATGGCACGGCCTTGGCCAAGGCGCGCTTGAACGCCGAGGCCACGGCGCTTGAACAGGTGCAAGTGATCTTCAGGCAACAGCCCAAGATGACCGGGCGCAACCACTTCGGCTGTCGCATCGTTGAGGGCCGTGACGGCAATTTGTTCATGACCCTGGGTGAGCGCTTCAGCGGCATGCAGCGTGCGCAGCAACTCGACAACCATTTGGGCAAGATCGTGCGCATCACGAAGGACGGCAAGGCCCCGGCCGACAACCCATTCACCCAAACCGCCGGCGCCTTGCCCGAGATTTACAGCTATGGTCACCGCAACCCGCAGGGCCTGGTGCTGGATACGCAGGGCCAGCTTTGGGCCCATGAACATGGCCCCCAGGGTGGCGACGAGTTGAACCTGGTGCAAGCCGGCAAGAACTACGGCTGGCCGGTCATCACCTATGGCGAAAACTACGGCGGCGGCAAGATTGGCGACGGCCTCACGGCCAAGGACGGCCTGCTGCAGCCGATTCTGCATTGGACCCCGTCGATTGCGCCTTCGGGCCTGGCACAGCTGACCAGCAAGGCCTATGGCGATGCCTGGCAAGGCAGCTACTTTGTGGGCTCGCTGAAATTCCGCTACTTGGAGCGCGTGCAGCTCAAGGATGGCAAGGTGGTGGCCCAGCAGAAACTGCTTGAGGACATTGGCCGGCTGCGCGATGTGCGCCAAGGCCCGGATGGCCTGATCTATGTGCTGACCGAGAACGAGCCGGCGCAACTTTTGCGTCTGCGACCCGGCCCTTGATTCCAGCGATCTTGCTGGCCGTCAGCAACGCCGCCCTGCCCCCGGTGCTGGTGCAAGGCCGCGCCGAGGGCTTGGCGGCCACGGTCATCACCGCCGAGCCGCTGCTGCAGGAGCGCCCTGTGGCCGACTGGCTGGCCGGCGCGCCCGGTGTGTTCGCGGCCGAGCGCGGCAACTATGCGCAGGACACCCAGCTCTCGATCCGCGGCTTCGGCGCGCGCAGCTCGTTCGGCGTGCGCGGCCTGCGGGTCTATGTCGACGGCATTCCCGCGACCATGCCGGACGGCAGCGGTTCGCTCAGCCATGTGCCACTGGCCAGCCTGGAGAGCATCGAGCTGTTGCGCGGCCCTTTCAGCGCGCTCTACGGCAGCAATAGCGGCGGGGTGCTGGTCTTTTCCACTCGCTCGGCAAACGGGCACGAGCCGCTGCGCCTGAGCGTACAGACGGGGTCCTTTGGCGAGCGGCTGCTGCGCGTTCAGTCGGGCCACCGGCTCGGCGACGCTGGCCTGCGTGTAGATGCCAGCACCTGGCAACAAACCGGTTGGCGGCCACAGGCTGCGGCGGAGCGGCAACTGCTGGATCTGCGCCTGGATCAGCAAGGACTGCGGCTGAGCTTCAATGCGCTGCGGCAAAGCGGCGATGACCCGCAAGGGCTCAGCCGGGCGCAGTGGGACGCGAAGCCCTTCAGCACCGCCCCACCAGCGCTGGCCTTCAACACCCGCAAGACCACCGATCAATGGCAGCTCGGTGCCGGCTGGAGTGGCGGTAATGCCTGGGCCGGCCAGCGCCAAGTGCGGCAGTGGCAGTCGATCCCGGCGGCGGTGCAGGCGCCAGCCAGTCATCCGGGCGGCGTCATTGAGCTCGCGCGCAACTTTGCCGGCCTGGACCTGCGCACCCACCGCATGCTCGGTACGGCCACGGCCGTGCTGGGCTTGGCCGTCGAAGGGCAATGGGATGAGCGCAAGGGTTTCGAGAACTTCATCGGCTCGCAGCTGGGTCTGACGGGCGCACTGCGCCGCGCCGAGAGAAACCGCGCGCTGGGCCTGGACCTGTATGCCCAGCTGCGCCAGCCGCTGAGTGCCGCCACCAGCTTGCAAGCGGGTCTGCGCGGCAGCCGGCTGCAGATGCGCAGCCAGGATCACTTCACCGGCAATGGCGACGACAGCGGCAGTCGGTCGTTCGCGACACTGAGCCCGATGCTGGGCATCAGCCATCGGGTGGGATCGGGCTGGAGCCTCTATGCCAGCGCCGGCAGCGCCCATGAAACGCCGACCTTGAACGAACTCGCCTACCGCAGCGACGGCAGCTCCGGCTTCAATACCAGCCTGCAGGCGCAGCAAAGCCGCCAGATCGAGATCGGCGTGCGCGGCAATGGCCTGGAACTGAGTGCCTTCAGCGCCCGCAGCCGCGATGAAATCATCGCGCTGGGCAGCGTCGGCGGGCGCGCCCGCTTCGGCAATGCGGAGGGCATTCGCCGCAGCGGGGCCGAGCTGTCCTGGCAGCAAAGCATCAATGCCGCCTGGGATCTGCAATTGGCCCTCACCGCGCTGCACGCTCGCCTGAGTGACGGCACGGTGTTGCCGGGCGCGCCGGCGCAACAGGCTTTTGCGGCGCTGGGCTGGCAAGTCGATGGTTGGCGCGCCCAGGCGCGGCTGCAGGCGCAGAGCAAGCTGTGGGCCGACGCACGCAATGCCGCGCCCGGTTTTGGCCTGCTGCACCTGGCGCTGCAGCGCGAGGGTCACAACCCGGCCGGGCCTTGGCAGCTGCGCTTGGCGCTGGACAATCTGTTCGACAAACGCCATGCCGCCAGCGTGATCGTGGCCGAAGCCAATGGCCGCTTTCTGGAGCCCGGCGCGCCGCGTCGCTGGCAGCTGGGATTCAGCCAGAGTTTTTTGTGACATCGGCCTGGCTACGCAACAGTCCCCAGGGCGCTGAGCAACTAGGCAAACAAACGGGCCGCTGAAGCTCACCGGCCACCCGCCTCACCCCCTCGCCCTTTGGGGGGAGGGAGGTCCCCAGCGCCCCCCCATCGCACCACCCGGGTTCCGCCTTCAGTTGGATGGGAACTCAGGCCCGCAGCGCCGAATATTGCTGCACTGCACAGGCAGCCCCGCCCTCTTTCCCCAAACACCCAAACAACGCGCAAACGGAGTCCAAAATGCAAGTCCAGGTCGCCACCCTCGCCGCCATCAGCCCAGTCGCTCAAAGCCAGTCAGGCCTGGCTAGCCTGGAGTTTTTGAGCCCCGAACCGGTGCGCGGCGGCTGCGGCTACTTTGACTCCAGCTTCGAACTCAGCCAAGGCCTGAGCGTCACGGAAGAGCTGGACCCCACACTGCTGCAGCTTTGGGCGCGGGTGCTGGGCGGCGCCGTGCCAATGACGACGATGCTGCACTGAGCGGAACCGCTTGTGGCTGGCGCTGCAAATCACCGCGCAAAAACGGCTGAGCTCGGCCCGACAACTGCATAGAAAGCTGCAACACCCAGTCATGGCTGCGCGACTTGGGCGCGGCCAAAGGGAGCAAGAGCAGCGCGGCCAACATCCCGACCGGCAGCCACAGCGGCGGCGCGGCGCGCGCCTTGGCCGGCTGTGACACCCGCAAACTCAAGAGGCTGGCCACGCTGCCGATCAAGAATCCGGCGATCGATTCCGCAGGTGAGTGGGCGCCCACCTTGAGCCGGGAGTAGGCGATCATTGCCGCGAGCCCGAAACCCAGGCCCACACCCCAATAGCGCAGCCGCGTCGCCTGACCCATCAAAGCGAACCAAGCCAAGCGCGGCAGAATCGCGGCCGACGCCATCGCGTGGCCGGAAATGCCGGTGAAGTCCCAGGCCGCGATGCCCCAACCCCAGCCGAAAAAAGCCAGCTTGCTGGCGGCGGTCAGCGCCATTGCCAGGCCCAGGGCCAACATCCAGCGCTTGGCCACCTCGGTCTGCGCGGACCGGCGCCATAGCCAAAGCGCACTCAACAGCGCCAGGGGCAAGAGGATTTGAATCTCACCCAGACGGGTGAGCAGCTGCCAAAACGGCGCCACGGAAGCAGAAGACAGGCTGAACAAGGACATCCCGCCATGCTAGCGGCACAGGGTGACAAGCGCCTGCGACAAAGCGTTCAATAAATCTCGGGAACCACCATTTCCGGCGGCACCGGCTGGCGCGCATAGTCGTCATGGCGCTCGCGCGTCGGCAGCGTGATGGGCGCATGCTCGACCTCGTGGTACGGCATCTGCGCCAGCAAATGCGCCATGCAGTTGAGTCGCGCCTTCTTTTTGTCGACCGCCTGCACCACCCACCAAGGCGCTTCCTCGATATGGGTGCGCTCCATCATGGTTTCTTTGACCTTGGTGTAGTCCTCCCAGCGGCGGCGCGACTCCAGGTCCATCGGGCTGAGCTTCCACTGCTTGAGCGGGTCATGGATGCGGCCCAAGAAGCGCGTGTGCTGCTCTTCATCGGTGATGGAGAACCAGTATTTGATGACCTGGATGCCGGCGCGCACCAGCATCTTTTCGAACTCGGGCACCGAGCGGAAGAACTCCTCGTACTCGTCGTCCGAGCAAAAGCCCATCACCCGCTCGACGCCGGCGCGGTTGTACCAGCTGCGGTCAAACAGGACGATCTCGCCGCCGGCCGGCAGATGCGAGATATAGCGCTGGAAGTACCACTGCGTGCGCTCGCGGTCGTTCGGCGCCGGCAGCGCCGCCACGCGGCAGACGCGCGGGTTCAAACGCTGGGTGATGCGCTTGATGACGCCGCCCTTGCCGGCCGCGTCGCGGCCTTCAAAAATGATCACCGCCTTGTGCTTGGTCGCCACCACCCAGTCCTGCAGCTTGACCAGCTCGCCCTGCAGGCGGAACAGCTCCTTGAAATAGGCCCGGCGCTGGGCCCGCTGCTCGGCGCTGAAGACGCCGCTGCCACCGGCCTCGTCGAAGGCGCGGTCGTCGATCTCCATCTCCAGCTCTTCGTCATAGCTGTCGATGAGATCGGCCTGCATGCGCTGCATCATCTCGGCCTGCTCTGCGGCCTGATTTGCAGCGGCCGCGGCTTCCTGCTGGGGTGTTTTGCTTGTCATTTCATTAGCCTGCCAGGGCCGCATGACAAGATGATGAATCAGGCCAGCTGCAAGCGCTTCACCACCGCCAGCTTAGGCGCAGGCGGCAAGACCTGCTGCACAACGACAAAGTCCTCCGCCGGCATCGGGCGGCCGTAATACCAGCCCTGCGCCCAGTCGCAGCCCTCGCGCTGCAGCCAGGCGGCTTGCTCGGCCGTCTCCACGCCCTCGGCCAGCACATCCAGATGCAGGCTGCGCGCCAGCACGATGACGGTGCGAGCGATCGCCGCGACGTTGGCGTCCTGGCCCAGCTCGGAGACGAAGCTGCGGTCGATCTTCAGCGTGTTGACCGGCATGCGGCGCAGATAGGACAGCGAGGAATAGCCGGTGCCGAAATCATCGATCGCCACCCGCACACCGCGCGAACGCAGCGCACCCAGCAACTCGATCGCGCCCTCGGCGTCTTCCAAGAGCAGGCTCTCGGTCACTTCAAGCTCCAAGGCATGGGCGGGGCAGCCGGTCTCGGCCAGGATGAAGTCGACGGTCTGAATGAAGTCGGGCTGGCGCAATTGGCGCGCCGACACATTCACCGCCACCTGCTGCGGTTTGGACGGCACGCCCTGCCAGCGTGCGGCCTGGGCGCAGGCGGTCTCCAGCACCCAGCGGCCGATCGGGATGATCAGGCCGGTTTCTTCGGCCAAGGGGATGAACTCGACCGGCGAGATCGGCCCGCGCGTCGGGTGGCGCCAGCGCAGCAGCGCCTCGGCGCCGATCAAGGCGCCATCCGACAGCCGCACCTGCGGTTGATATTCAAGCCTGAACTGCGCCGCTTCGTTGGCATGGCGCAACGCATGGGTCAGCTCAAAGCGCTGCTTGACGGCCTGGGTCAGCTCCGGCCGGTAGGCCTGCACGCTATTGCGCGCATGGACCTTGGCCCGCACCATCGCCGCCTCGGAATTGCGCAGCAACTCGTCCACCGTCACGCCATCGGTCGGGTACAAGGCCAAGCCTATGCTGGCGCCCAGATTGAAACGCTTGGTGATGTCGGTCTGGCCATCAAAAATCGGCTCGCGCATCGCATCGATCAGGCGCTCGCCCAAGCGCATCGCGGTTTCTTCATCGACCAGGCCCGACAGCACGATGACGAACTCATCCGCGCCGACCCGGGCGACCGAATCACTGGCCCGCACCACATTGGCAAAGCGCGCTGCCGCTTCTTTCAGCACCGCATCGCCCGCCGCATGGCCGGCAATGTCATTGACCTCGCGGAAGCCGTCCAGGTCGACATAGAGCACCGCCACGCGGGTCTGGTCACGCTGGGCCAGGCCCACCTGGCGCTCGATGCGGTCACGCAAGAGGGCCAGATTGGGCAGGCCGGTCAGGCGGTCATGCAGTTTTTGATGCAGCAGCTCGGCCTCGGTCTCCTTGATGCGCGAGATGTCGGTCAGCACCGCCAAGTAATGCGGCTCGCCGCCCTGCTCGGCCGCCGGCACGCTGACCATGGTGACCCACAGCGGCACACAGCTACCGTCTTTGTGGCGGTCAACCAGCTCGCCGCTCCATTTGCCCTTGGCGCCAACGTCGGCCCAGAGTTCCTTCAAGACCTCGGCGCCTTGCTCGCCCAGTTGCAGGCAATGGGGCATGGTGCCCAGCAGCTCATCGCATTGGTAGCCGGTGATGGCGCTGAGCGCCGGGTTGACGTCGCGGATCAACAAGTCGGCGTCCATCATCATGATGCCTTCGCCGCAATGCTCGAACACGGTGATCGCCCGGTGCAGCTTGGTGGTGGCCTCGCGCAGCGCGGTGACGTCGCGGGCCACGCCGATCTGGCCCAGGCTCACACCCTCGTCAAAAACCTGTGCCTGCACCACATCCAGGCAGGCACGCTCGCCGCCGGGCTGCGACACCCAGGCCAGCGTATGCTGGGCCGATCCGTCGCCGGGGCCGGCCAAGGCGGCGCTCCATTCCGGGCGCCGCTCAATCTGCTCATCGCGTTTACCCAGCACCTCGGCCTCAAGCAGGCCGGTGCAACGCTCAAAAGCCGGGTTGCAGCCCTCATAGGCGCCGTTGGCGTCCTTGAAGTAGACCGGGTCGGGGATCGCATTCAACAAGGCACTGAGCTTGCTGCGTTCGCGCCGCACCCGCTGCAATTCGCTGCGTCGCTGGCGCAAGCGCAAGCGCTGCGAATGCACCAGGGCCAAGACCAGGCCCATGGCCACGGCCCCCAGCAGGCTGAAGGCGATCAGCCAGAACATCGGGTCGTGCCAATCAAGCGCCCAGCCGCCGTCCGAGGCGGCGGCCCAGGCGGGCAGGCTGGCGCTCAGCGCTCCCGACGCGATCAACGCGACGAATGCAGCCCTCCTCCCCAACAGGCGTTTGAAAAAAATGCTCATCAGCTACCAAAAGTTTCAATTGCTTAAGGCTGGACTGCTTCGGCCTCTTGGGCCGAACAGTTGCACCTTGCATTTATAGATTTTCAAGTTCACCTCGGCGGCAATCGCCAGCCCAGGTGTCCCCTCGTTCTCGTCGTTTCGGTAGTGTCGGGGCTGGCTTGAGCCCGTCTAGGGTTTACAGCAGGCAGCCAAGCTGGGTTCCTTGCAAAATTGCACGCTTTGCGTCCAATTCGCCGGCCTCCAGCGCGCCGCCTAGCAAATGCACGCGTGCGCCTGCCGCACGCAGCGGCGCCTCCAGCTCACGCAGAGGCTCCTGGCCGGAGCACAAAATGATGCTGTCGGCAGCAATCAGCTGCCGATCGACATGGCCCTTGTCATAGCTGATCCACAGGCCCTCCTCGGTGATCTCCTCGTAGTTGACCCCGGCCAGCATCTCGACCTGCTTCATCTTCAGCGCCGCACGGTGGATCCAGCCGGTGGTTTTGCCCAGACCGGCGCCGGGCTTGCCCTGCTTGCGCTGCAGCAAGGAAATCACCCGCGCCGGGCTGGCCGGCTCCGGCGTCACCAGGCCGGCGCGCGCAAAGCTGGGGTCGCCGACCCCCCATTCACGCCGCCAGGCGGGTGGGTTCAGCGTCAAGGAATGGCCAGCTTCAGCGCCCTGCTCGGCCAGATACTCGGCCACATCGAAGCCGATGCCGCCGGCCCCGACGATGGCGACACGCGGGCCGACCGGCTTTTTGTGCCGCAGCACATCGATGTAAGTCAAGACCTGACCCCGCGCCATGCCCTCGGCCTGGCCTTTGATGTGGGGGTCGCGCGGCGTCACACCGGTGGCCAGCAGAACCTCGTCATATCCGAGCAAGACCTCAGCCGCCACGCGCTGTTGCAAGTGCAGCTGCACGCCGGTGATCTCAATGCGGCGGCGGAAGTAACGCAGGGTCTCGGCAAACTCCTCTTTGCCTGGGATCTGGCGCGCCATATTGAACTGACCGCCAATTTCGGCGGCAGCGTCGAACAGATGCACCTCATGGCCGCGCTCGGCCAGCGTGGTCGCCGCCGCCAAGCCGGCCGGCCCGGCACCAACCACGGCGATTTTCTTGCGCGGCAGCCGGCTGGCGGCGAGCGGGATGACGCGAATCTCCTGCTCGAACGCAGCCCTGGGGTTGACCAGGCAGGTCGAAATCTTCTGCGCAAAGGTGTGGTCCAGACAGGCCTGGTTGCAGGCGATGCAGGTGTTGATCTCGTCGGCGCGGTTCTCGCGCGCTTTTTTGACGAATTCGGGGTCGGCCAAAAACGGCCGCGCCATGCTGACCATATCGGCCGAGCCATCGGCCAGCAGGCCTTCGGCCACGTCCGGCGTGTTGATGCGGTTGCTGGTGATCAGCGGGATCTTGATGCCTTCCAGGCGCAGCTGATCGCGCAGCTTCTTGGTCACCCAGGCGAAGCCGGCGCGCGGCACCGAGGTGGCGATGGTCGGAATGCGCGCCTCATGCCAGCCAATACCGCTATTGATGATCGTCGCACCGGCTTTGACGACGCCGCGTGCCAACTCCAGCACCTCGTCCCAGCTGCTGCCGTTGGGGATCAGGTCCAGCATCGAGAGCCGGTAGATGATGATGAAGTCCGGCCCCACCGCTTCGCGCATGCGGCTGAGGATTTCAAGCGGCAAGCGCATCCGATTCGCATAACTTCCACCCCAAGCGTCATCACGCTGATTGGTGTGGCTGACCAGAAACTGATTGATGAAGTAGCCCTCGGAGCCCATCACCTCGACGCCGTCATAGCCGGCCTCGCGCGCCAGCACGGCGCAGCGTATGAAGGCGCGGATCTGCCGCTCGATGCCGCGTGCACTCAACTCACGCGGTGTGAACGGCGTGATCGGCGACTTGATGCGCGACGGTGCCACGCAAAACGGCTGGTAGCCATAGCGGCCGGTGTGCAGGATCTGCAAAGCGATCTTGCCGCCCTCGGCATGCACGGCCTTGGTGATGACGCTATGCCGCTTGGCCGCACCGCCGGTCGCCAAGGTGCCGGCAAAGGGCTTGGCCCAGCCCTCGATATTGGGTGCATAGCCGCCGGTGACGATCAAGCCGACTTCGCCGCGCGCGCGTTCGGCAAAGTAGACCGCCATGCGCTCGAAATGCTTGCGCCCATCTTCCAGGCCGGTATGCATGCTGCCCATAAGCACCCGGTTCTTCAGGGTGGTGAAGCCCAGGTCCAGCGGTTCCAGCAGATGGGGGTAGCTCATGGCAAGGCTCGGTAACACCCGAAAACAGGGTGGCCGATGCTAGCAGTCGGGGGGCAAAGCGCAGGGCAGGTTTGCCCGCTATTGGGGAGCTCGCCCTAGGGCGTGCAGCAACAAGACTTCACCTGCCCGACACAAGGCCACATGCAGCAGCAACACGGCTCACGCCCAATCGCTCGGCACCTTTCCTTGGAGTTCCAGCGATGCGATTTGAATTTTCTACCCCTAAAAACTGGGGTCTGCTGACCCTGCTCGGCACCGGCCTGATTCTGAGCGCCTGCGGCGGCGGTGGCTCCAGCGACAGCAATGCCAATATCCGCCTGCTCAACGCCACAAGGGGCTACGCCAGCCTGGCGCTGACCGTCAACGACAAGAGCATCAACAGCAATGTGGCCTATGCCAGCGTCGGCGCCTATGCCGGGGTCGACACCGGCACCACCACCAGCCTGGTGCAAACCACCGGCATCGGCACCACGGTGGCCAGCCTGGCGCCTTCGCTGAGCAATGGCGGAAACTACACGATGATTGCCTATGGTTGGGCGGGCGCCGTCTACACCAGCATGCTGCAAGAGGACCAGGAAGCCGCCGCCAGCGGCAAGAGCAAGTTCCTGGTGATGAATCTGGCACCCGACGCCGGCCCGCTGGACGTCTATTTGTCCGTGGTCGGTGACAGCCTGGACAACGAGGCCGCCGTGGCCAGCAATATCGCCGGCGGCTACAGCAGCGCCTTCAACACCATCAACAGCGGCAGCTACCGCGTGCGCATCACCAGCGCCAGCAAAAAGACCGAGCTGCGCCTGGACATTCCCAGCATCACGCTGGCCTCGACCGGTGTCGCCACGCTGATCATCACCGCCAACGAAGGCGGCATGCTGGTCAACGGTATCCTGGTGACGCAAAAAGGCGAGGCCAGCAACTTCCCCAGCGGCGAAGCGCGCGCCCGCGTGATCAGCTCCTTCGGTGACGGCGCGCGGGTCAGCGCCTTGCTCAACGGCGCCAGCATGATGAGCAGCACGGTGGCGCCGGCGATTGGCGAATACCAGAGCACGGCGGCCGGTGCCACCAGCTTGAGCATGAGCATCAACGGCAACCCCATGAGCCTGGCCGCACCGACGCTGAAGGCCGGCGGCGACTACACCCTGCTGCTCTGGGGCGACAGCGCCGCGCCGCAGCTGACCGTGTTGAACGACGACAACCGCCTGGCCGCCACCAGCGGCGCGGTCAAGATGCGCATGGTCAATGCGGTGCACAACCTGAACGCCGGCCTGACGCTGTCGCTGGACTACAGCGCCGTCGCCAGCAATGTGCTGCCCGGCGCCGCGTCGACGCCGACGCTGTTGAGCTCCAGCGCCAGCTCGCTGCTGAGCGTCAGCTCCAGCGCCAGCAACACGGCGGCCTACTCGATCACCGAGCTGCCCCTGGTGGCGAACGGTGTCTACAGCGTCTTCATGCTGGGCAATGCCGACAAGATGGTGGGCGCGCTGCGCCGCGAACGCTAATGTGAGAGCGAGGCAGGGTTCAGGCAAGATGCCGCCATGCCGACCCTGCCTGAGAACCCCCAACCCGCTTCCCGCCACAGCCTTTTCGTCGGCCTGGCCGTGGTGATCGCCTGGGGCCTGAACTTCCCGCTGCAAAAAGCCCTGCTGACTGCCATGCAGCCGGAGGGCTTTTTGCTGCTGCGCTTTGCGCTGATGCCGCTGCTGGTGGCGGGCCTGCTGTTATGGCGTTATGGCCTGCGCTGGCCGCGCGTTTCGAACCGCGACGCCTGGGCGCTGGCGCGATTGGGTCTGCTCGGCCAAGGCCTGCATCTGGGCTTGAGCAGCTACGGCATCCATTTCTCAACGCCGTTCTCCAGCTCGGTGCTGCTGGCCTGCGGACCGGTGTTCACTTTGCTGATCCTGCGCGCCTATGGACTGGAAACGCTGCAGCGCGCCCAGTTGGCCGGCATCGCGGTGGCGGCGGCCGGCGCGCTGCTGTTCATGTCCGACAAGCTGCTGGCGGCCGACTGGCGTGCAGGCGGCGGCGACGCCGTGCTGCTGCTGGCCGCCGCCATGTTCAGCTACTACACGGTCGCCGCCAAACCGCTGATTGAGCGCCATGGTGCCGTCCTGGTGATGTGTTATGCCAGTCTGGCCGCCACGCTGCCGGTGCTGATCTATGCCGCGCCGCTGGCGACACGGGTAGCCTGGGCGGCGGTGCCGCCGCTGCTCTGGCTGGGCGCGCTCTGGGCGGTCGTCGGCATTGGCTTCGTCACCTGGCTGGCCTGGGGTTGGGTCAATGCCCAGCGCGGTGTGGCGCGCACGGCGCCCTTGATCTACCTGATGCCGCCGGTGGCCGGCCTGGCCGCCTGGGCCAGCACCGGCGAGCAGTTCAGCCTCGCCAAGGTCTTGGGCGCAGCGATCACGCTGGGCGGCGTGGCCTTGGCGCAGTTTGCGCCGCAGCGGCGGGCCCGGCAACCGCTACCATCGCGGCCAGACACGCTTGTTCGTCCACGCCTCACCGAATCGCCACAGCAACAGCCCCACCATGACACTCCAAACCATTGAAATCTGCCCGGCCCAAGACGCCACCGCCAGCCTGATCGTCTTGCACGGCCTGGGCGCCGACGGCGCCGACTTCATACAGATGTGCGATGCACTGGACCTCGGCGATGTCGGCGCCGTACGCTTTGTGTTGCCACGCGCCGCCGAGCGGCCGATCACGCTCAACAACGGCTACCGCATGCGCGCCTGGTACGACCTGTACGGCATGGAGCTGCAGCGCCGCGAAGACGAGGTCGGCCTGCGCGACTCGATTCGCGAGGTCCATGCGCTGATCGACCGCGAACGCGCACGCGGCGTGCCGGCTCATCGCATCGTCTTGGCCGGCTTTTCGCAGGGTTGCGCGATGACGCTGCTGGCCGGTCTGCGCTACCCGGAGCGCCTGGGCGGCCTGGTCGCCCTGTCCGGCTATTTGCCGCTGGCCGCCAGCACGGCGGCGGAACGCCATGACGCCAATGCCTTGGTGCCCATCTTCATGGCCCATGGCCGCAAGGACGCGATGGTGACGATGGAGCGCGGCATCGCCGCCCGTGATGCGCTGGCAGCACTGGGCTACAGCATCAGCTGGCATGACTACCCGATGGAGCATTCGATGTGCATGGAAGAAGTCACCGAGCTGAACCGCTGGCTGCTCAAGGTCTGGCAATAGTAGGCCGCCGCCATGAGAACAACTACTTCGCGGCGCGGCCCGCTGTTGGGCTTGCTGCTCGCCTTGGTCTTGCCCGGCTGCGCCACGCTGAGCGCAGGGGACGCCTTGAAGGTCACGGTTGCCGGCGTCGAGCCGCTGGCCGGCGAAGGCCTGGAGCTGCGTTTCCTGGTCAGGCTGCGGGTGCAGAACCCGAACGACAGGGCGGTCGAGTTTGACGGTGTGGCGCTGGACCTGGCGCTGACCGGCAAGGCGCTGGCCAGCGGCGTCAGCGACCAAAAAGGCGTGGTGCCGCGTTTCGGCGAGATCCTGCTCGATGTGCCGCTGACGCTGTCCGCCTTTGCGGCGGTGCGCCAGGCCATCGCCTTGAGCGGCGCCGCCGACAAGGGCGAGATGCCCTATGTGGTGAGCGGCAAGCTGGCCGGCGGCTTGTTCGGCAGCGTGCGGTTTTCGAGCAGCGGGATGCTGACGCTGCCGAGGTGAAAGTACGGGGCGATGACACTCACCGCCAAGATGGAGATCACGCTATGTTGAAGCTAGTTCTTTGCCTTGCCATGCTGGCGGTCAGCGCGCCCGCACGCAGCGAACCCACGCAAGTGATTGTGGTCAGGCATGCCGAGCGCGCGGCGGAGCCGAAGGACGATCCGGCCTTGTCCGACGACGGACAGCAACGCGCAGCCCTGCTGGCGCAAACGCTCGCCGCTGCCCATGTGCAGACCATCATCACCACGCAATACCGCAGAACGCAGGAGACGGCGGCCCCGCTGGCGAAGAGCCTGGGGCTGCAACCGGTCGTGATGCCTGTCGGGCGGGGTGGGCAAGACGCGCACATTGCCGAGCTGCTCGCCGAGATCCGCAAGCTCGCCGGCGTCGTCTTGGTCGTCGGCCACAGCAATACCGTGGCCGCCATCGTGGCCGGCCTGTCCAGCAGCAAACCCGAACCGCTTTGCGAAACCAGCTTCGCCAACCTCTTCATCGCCAGCCCCGCGAGGCCACTGGAACCGGCCTTGCAACTCAAGTACGGCAAGGCTGACGCGGCGCCTGCGGCGGGCTGCCAGTAATTTTCGGGGTCAATGCCAATGAAGGCGAGGCCTAGCATCAAGCACCGAGAACAGGGTCCTCCGCAGGCGCGGTACGTACCTCAGACCTATGCAAGATGACAACGCGGTGTCGGTGGCGACATTCGATAAATATGCGGTGAACTACGCCGAAAAGTACTTCGCGCTGCGCGACTACGACGCCTACTACGCGCTGGTGGCCGCCACGCTTCCGGCAGGCCCTTGCAAGTTCCTGGATCTGGCCTGTGGCCCAGGGAATGCCGCCGCCTATATTCGCGAGCACCGCCCACAGACGGAGATACTTTGTGTAGACGCTTCGCTCCAGATGCTTGCGGAGGTCAAGCGACGCCTTGACCCTGTTGAGCTGCTGGCCGCCGATTGCCGCGACCTGGGCGCCATTCAAGTTCGCTTCGATGCCGCGGCATTCTGCTTTGGCTTGAGTTACTTCGACGATGCCGATGCGGCCAAGGTCTTGAGCCAGCTGCACCAGGTGCTGCTGCCAGGCTCGTCGATGTTGCTGGCAACGGTAGCGGGTGACCCAGGGCTGAGCGGGGCGCAGGTCAATGCTGCGGGCGACAAGGTCTTCAACTTCTATCGCCAGCAAGCAGAAATAGAACAGATGCTTGCCAACGCTGGCTTCCAAGTCACGCAAGCCGCGACGCTGCATAGCCCTGCCACCGCGAGCGTGCGGTCAAACGATGTGCTGGTGTTGTGCGAGCGCCAATGATCGCGCCACCGCCGCGGGCCATCACAGCGCGAGCCTTGAGCCGCCCGCCAGCCTTACCTCACTCCGGCATCGCCACGCTCGGTGTCGGCGTGGAATAGAAGCGCACCCCGCCCTGACCGACCGCCTTGGCCTCGTACATGGCCTTGTCGGCCTTGACCATGATTTCGGTGCGGGTCTGGCCGTCTTGCGGGTAGCGACCTATGCCGATGCTGGCACCCAGCGCCAGCTCCTGGCCCTGGTAGGAAATCGGCGCGGTCAGGCCGTTCAAGAGCTTGTCGGCAATCGCCAGCACATGGTCCATGCTGGTCTGCGCATCCAGCAACACCACAAATTCATCGCCGCCCAGCCGCGCCACGGTGTCGACCTCACGCATCATGCCCAACAGCCGTTCGGCGACGATTCTCAACACCGCATCGCCGGCGTCGTGGCCGTAGCGGTCGTTCAGCGCCTTGAACCTATCCAGGTCGATGAACAAAACGCAGACCCCGCCGCCATGCCGGCGTGCATAAGCGATGGCGCTGTCCAGCCGCTCTTCCAGCAAACGCCGATTCGGCAGGCCGGTCAACATATCGTGTTGGGCCAGGTGCTCCAACGCCTCTTGCTTGCGCCGCAGGTCGGCCAGTTGCTCGGTGATCTGGCCTTGCATCTGCGCGAAGTTGCGCGCCAGGCTGCCGATTTCGTCCTTGCGCCCCAGCGGCAAGGGCCCCGGCGGCAGGCCCTCGGCAAAACGCTGCGCCGCCACGCTGACGGCATTGATGGGCCGCGTGATCGCGCGCGCCAAGCCGGCCGCCAGGCCCAGGCAGAGCAGGCACAGCAGCGACACGATCTGCAGCAAGTCCTGCGCCAAGGGCTGGCTGCGCGCCAGAATTTCGGCGAGCGGCTGAGCCAGACCCAGCACCATACGGCTTTCATTGGAATGCACCTTGATGGGCTGGCCAATGAAGGCCACCACCATGGGCGCATGGGCGTAGTCGTTCTCGCTCGCCTCAAACACGGCCGCGTCCAGCTTGCCGCTGACCACATCGGCGGCCTGCGCAATCTCGTCCTGGATCAAGGCACGGCGGCCGCGGTCAAAGCCGAAGGTCTTGGCAGCATCCGGGTGAATCAAGATATCACCCTCGCCATTGGCCAAGAACAGCTGAAAGCCACTCGGCAGATCGGTCTGCAACAGGGCAAACATGCCGTTCAGGTCGACGTTGACGACGACCAGTCCGGCAGCCATTTCAACGCCTTCCGCACGCACCGGCATCGCCAGCTGCAAGGTGGGCTGCTCCTGGCCGGCATTGGCGCCACGCTCATGGTTGATGCTGATGCGCGACAAATAGGTTTCACCGGCGGCCAGCTTCAGCGTGTCGACCACATAGTCAAAATGCGCCTTCTCCTGCAACTCGTCGCCGCTGACCCTGATCAAGCCCGCCAACTGCTTGTCGACCCGTACCCGCTCCATCCCAAAGTCGGCGGCCGAAATCAGGCGCAGCTGGAAATACGCCGGGTTGGCCTGCATGAACTGGGCAAACAGGGTGGCCATTTGATCGGCTGCCGCCGCCAGTTCAGGGCCCTTATCGCGCTGCTTGCCATCCACCGCCAAGGCCTGCAGCGCGGCCGGATGGGTGGCCAGCACCTGTAAATTGCGGGTGATTTCCTCGCGGTTGAGCTTGATGCGGCGTGCCAGCACCCGGGTCGAGGTCAGTAATTCCTGGCGGGCCGATTTGAGCAAGATCTCGCGGCTGGCCTGATAGGCATAAAAACCACTCAAACCGGCCGCCACCACGCCCACCAGTGCCAACAAGACACCCAGCTTGAAGGCAATGCCGTACTTCATGAGCGCCCCCAGACCTGTCGCTTCGCGCCAGGCTTTGCGGCTTGCAAGCCGCAAAGCCTTCGCCAGCCACAAAGCCCCTTCCGGGCCTTTGTGCGCGGGCTCAGCCCCCCGAGGGGGCGGAGAAACAACTTGGGAACGGCCCTGCGTTTGTTTCTCATGCTGCCAGCACCTTGGCCGCACGGTCACCCGAAATGATGCGGTGCCAGAGCCGGTTGCGCCGCTCCTCGCTTTCAACGGGCTGCAGCCAGACCAGCTTGTCCTCGCTGCCATAGTCCGCCGTGGCCTGCGTGGTGTTGCCCAAGCCTTGCCGGCTGGTCAACAGCCGGCTGGCGGGCTCGTCGAGCAGGTGGTTGATCCAGGCATGCGCGAGCCCGGAATTCTGTGCCGCGTGGGTGATGACCCAGCAGTCCAACCAGGCCAGGGCCCCTTCCTTGGGGATCTGATAGGCGGCATCGACGCCGGCCGCCTTCAACAACAGCAGTTGCTGGCGGCCAAAATTGGCAAACATCAGCGCCGCCTGGCGGCTCTTGAACAGCGCCACCGATTCCTCGGGCTGGGTGTAAAAGCCGCCCGCATTGCGCCGCAAGGCGATCAGTTGCTCCACCGCCGGCGCCCAGTTCGACTCGGCCAGCTTGAACGGCGCCGGCAAGCCCAGCGCCTGCGCGGCCAATGAGAAGTTGTGCGTGCCGCCGTTATAGGCAATCACGCGCCCGCTCAGCGACTTGTCCCACAGCGCGGCGACGGACTCGGGCGGCCGCCGCAACTGCTTGCGGTCATAGAGCAGGCCCATTTCGGCATAGGCAAAGGGCACACCCACAAACTCCTTGCCGGCGCCGATTCCGGGGATGGCCCCGGGCTTGCGAAAACGCGGCAGTTGGCGGGCCAGATTGGGAATCAGCCCGGGCTCCACCTTGGCCACCAGGCCTTGTTGAACATAGCGCTGCAGCTCGGCGGTATTGACGGCAAAGACATCAAAGTTCGCAGCTTGCTTGGCGTTCATCTTCTGCCACAGATCGAGGTCGGAATCGATCAGCGTCAACTCGACCGCAGCGCCGGTGATGTGCTCAAAGCTCTTGATGGTCTCGGGCTCGGCATAGCCGGGCCAGGCCAAAACGCGCAGGCGCGCCCGACCCTCGGCCGCCTTGGGGCCGCCGGCCATCAGAGCTGTCGTCAGCCCCACGCGTCGTTGCTTATACATATTGCCAGTACCGCCAGAGATACAGTGTGCCGCACCCAGACACCCAATTCTCGGCCGGCCCATTTTTAGCACAGGAAGAAGTCACGCTAGCTGGCTTCGGCGGGCTTGCCTCGCACCAGCAAGAGGCATTTTTTCAAGCCCTCAAGCAATAGCAAGACCCCCAGGCCTAGCCCCAGCGCGGCGGCCAAAAGCTCGGCCGGCGGCAGCTCGAAGCGAAACACCGACCGCAAAGGCGCCAGCCCCAGCGCCAAGGCCAAAAGCAAGGCGGTCGCCGCCAAGACCCAGCCGAGCATGCGGTTGGGCCGCAGCCACGCCTTCAAGAGCGGGCCGGCAAAGCTGCGGTTGGCCAGGATCAGCGCCACATTGCTGGCCACCAGCGCCACAAAGGTCAGCGCCCGGGCCTGCTCGGCTGCGACGCCCTGGGCCAGCAAGGCATAGAACCAGCCGCCCACCACCGCCAGCACCAAACCGCCTTGCACCAAACTCCAGCCCAGCAACGCCGGCGAGAACAAGGGCGCGGCCGGGTCGCGCGGCGGCCGCGCCATCACATCGGCCTCCTCGGGTTCGGCCTCAAACACCAACGAGCAGACCGGGTCGATCAACAGCTCCAGAAAAGCGATGTGAACCGGCGACAAGATCAAGGGCCAGCCCAGCAGCAGCGGCAACAAAGACAGCCCCGCGATGGGCACGTGGACGGCCAGCACAAAGGCCATTGCTTTGCGCAAATTGTCAAAAATGCGCCGCCCCAGCCGCACCGCCTGCACGATGGCTGCAAAGTTGTCATCCAACAAGACCAGGCTGGACGCCTCGCGCGCCACATCGGTGCCGCGCCCGCCCATCGCGATGCCGATATGGGCGGCCTTCAGCGAGGGCGCGTCATTGACGCCGTCGCCGGTCATCGCCACCACCTCGCCCTGTGCCTTCAGCGCCTCCACCAGGGCCAGCTTTTGCTGCGGCCGGATGCGCGCGAACACATGGCGACGCTGCACCTCGCGGCCCAACTCGGCCGCACTCAGCGAGGCCATCTCAGGCCCGGTCAGCGCCGCTTCGCCGGCCACCAAACCGGCTTGGGCGGCGATCGCCATCGCGGTGGCCGGATGGTCGCCGGTGACCATCAACACACGCAGCCCGGCGGCGCGGCATTCGGCAATCGCCGCCGGCACCTCGGGCCGCAAGGGGTCGGCAAAAGCGCACAGACCCAGCAACTCGAACGCAAAGCCGCTCGGATCGTCCGGCCAAGCCGCCCCTGCAGTTTGCGCCCAACGCGCTTTGGCCACGGCCAGGACCCGCAGGCCGTGCGCCGCCATCGCCTCGGTCTGCTGCATCAAGGCCAGGCGCTGGGCGTCGCTCAGCGGGCACAACCCCATGACCGCCTCGGCAGCGCCCTTGATCGCCACCACCGGCTCGGCACCCTCGGCCTGCCAGACATGGGTCATCGCCGGCAAGGCCGGGGTGAGCGCGTACTCATGCAGCAAGCGCCAGGCCGGGTGCAAGGCCGTGGCCGGCAATTGCGCCTGGCCTAGCTCGACCAAGGCGCGCTCCATCGGGTCAAAGGGATCACGCTCGCTGGCCAGCACGGCGAACTCCAGCAGCGCATGGAAATCAGTCGGCAAGGCCTGACCCTGCTCCAACGCCCAATGGCGCAGGCCGCTCGCGTCCGCCAGCGGCACGCTCAGCTCGGCCACCGCCATCTTGTTGGCCGTCAGCGTGCCGGTCTTGTCGGTGCACAGCACCGTGGCCGAGCCCAGGGTTTCGATCGTCGCGGAGCGCCGGCTCAGTACCCTTTGCTTGGACAAACGCCAGGCGCCCATCGCCATGAAGACCGTCAGGATCAGCAAAAACTCCTGCGGCAACATCGACATCGCCAGCGTGATGCCAGCCAGCAAGCCGGCCAACCAGTCGCCCCGCGTCAAGCCATAGATCAACACCAGGGCGGCGCTCAGGCTCAAGCCCAGGACCGAAAACACCCGCATCAGGCGCCGGGTCTGCAGATGCAAGGGCGTTGGTGGCGGGGCGATCTCGGCCAGCGACTGACCGATCTTGCCGATCTCGCTGCGCGGCCCGGTCGCCGTGACCCGCGCCCTGGCCTGGCCGCCCACCACCAGCGAGCCGGCAAAGACCATGTTCTGCTCGCCTTCGGGGTGGCCGGCCTCGACGGCCCGCTTGGCCACCGGCAGCGACTCGCCGCTGAGCAACGACTCATCGCATTGCAAATCATTGGCCTGCAGCAGCAACGCATCGGCGCCGACGCGGTCGCCCTCGGCCAATAGAAGCAGATCGCCACGCACCAGCTCGCGACCGGCAATCCGCTCGGTTTGGCCGTCACGAATCACCAGCGCGCGCGGGCTGGTCAGGTCACGCAAGGCCTCCAGCACGCGCTCGGTGCGCTGCTCCTGGCTGACGCTGATGATCACCGACAGCAGCACAAACGCCAGCAGCATCAGCGCCTCACCGCGGTCCCCGAGCAGCAGATAGATCGCACCGGCGGCCAGCAGCAGCTGCAACATCGGCTCGCGGATCAGGTCCGCCAGGATGTGCCAAACCGTGCGTTTTTGCGGTGGGCTGAGCAGATTGGGGCCGTCCTCCAGCAATCGCTTGGCGGCCATTGCTTGGCTCAGGCCGTCTTGCGGGGATAGGGGGTCGGAAGGCGCAGCATTACTCATGAAGATCATTGTCGGCCGGGGCCAAACTCCGAACCTGATGTAGCGCAAGTCAGCCCCTTCAGAATGCCTTCAGGTGGCAAATGCAAGATGCCGGCATGAACACCGCGTCCGCATCCCCAACTGACCATGCCCAGACCGCACAGAGCCGGCCCCCAAGTCGCCGCGTCATCGACGCGCCGACCCGGGCCCTGCACTGGCTGCTGGCCTTCAGCTTCAGCGGTGCCTATCTGAGCGCCGAGAGCGAGCGCTGGCATCTGGTCCACATCACGCTGGGCTATACCGTGCTGGGCCTGGTGCTGACAAGGCTGGCCTGGGGCTTGTTCGGCCCCAAGCGCGTCGGCCTGGCCGCCTGGGCCAGCAAGCTGCGCGGCCTGCCGCAGCAGCTGCGCGGCTGGCCGCAAGGGCACGGTAATCTGCTGGCCAGCTACCAAGGCCTCAACACGCTGTTGATCGTCGCGCTGCTGGGCTTTGCCCTGCTGGCCGCACTCAGCGGCATGGGCCTGGAGCTGGAGTGGTTGTCAGGCAACCGTTTGGAAGAGTTGCTGGAGGAGGTGCACGAGACCCTTGGCAACGCCACGCTGGCGGTGGTCTTGGGCCATCTGGGTCTGATCGTTGGCATCAGCTTGCTGCGCCGCCACAACCACGCAGCCCCGATGCTCAATGGCCGCACGCCGGGCAAGGGGCCCGATCTGGTCAAGCACAACCTGCGCCCCTTGGCCGCCTTGCTGATCGCGGCGGTGTTGGGCTTTTGGTATTGGCAATGGCAGGGCGCGCCACTGGCCACGCAGGAGCGCCCCGGGATCAGCGCCCGCGACGATGGTGATGACGATTAAGCCCTCACGCGGTCAATCATCAGTCGATGCGAGTCCTGCTTGCCGAAGATGATGCCTTGCAAAGCAGGGGCTGGGATGCTCTCAGCGACTCAAGCTCAGCTTGAGCTCGATCGCTTGTTTCGATTTGTTCGACCACATCCAGCAATAGTCCTGCTCAGTCGCCGCCGTCAACAAGCCAGCGGCGCTGGTGGCGCCCTCGACCTTGGCCGGGTAGGTCACCTTCTCGCCTGCATGAAAGTGGATATTGAAGTTCAGCGCTCGCTCGGCGCTGAACTGCCAGGTGACCGGCTTGGCCTTGTCCAGCTTGCCGCAAACTTCGAGGAACTTGCCGGCTTCAATGGGCCGGCCTTGCTCGAAGCGGCCGGCCTCGCTCCATTGAATCTCAATCAGCTCGGCTCGCGCTTGTTGCCCACTGAACAGGGCCAGAGCGACGGCTGCCACCGCCAGCGACGGCCTCATTTGATCGCAAAGCGGACCGTGACCGCCTTGCCGCTAACATTGTTCAAGCTGGCCACCACCTTAGCGCCGCTGGCGATTTTGATGCCGCGCGCTTCGAGCTTGTTGTCGCCCACGGCACTGATCTCGGCCTCGGTCTTGGCGCCGCCATTCAACACCGTCAGCTTGCCGCTGATGCCCGCCGTGCTCAGCGGCTCGTCATGGTCAATCAGATAGATCACGGCGCCATCGGCCAGCAGCACCAGCTCGAAGTTCACATCGTTGACGACTTGCACCACGCCGCCATGCACGGACTTGGCTGGGCCATGGGCCGCGGCGGTGTTGACGACCAGGGCGCTCATCAAGGCCACCGCCAGGGCTTGCGCCCACTGTCTTGCTTTCAACATTTTGATTGACTCCATCGGGTGCGGCGCCTTCAACAGGTGGCGCCGCGAAACCTGGATTCTCACGCTGCGCTCAAAACGCTTCGCGCTCCTGGGTATCCTGCAACAAGCGCTCGGTCGCGGCCCGACCCAGGCGCCAGAACAGCAGCGGCGTCAGCAGCGTGTCGAGCAGGGTCGAGCTGATCAAGCCACCGAAGATCACCACCGCGACCGGATGCAGGATTTCCTTGCCCGGTGCGTCCGCCGAGAATAGCAGCGGCGTCAGCGCAAAAGCCGCCACCAGCGCTGTCATCAAGACCGGCGTCAAGCGCTCCAGCGAACCGCGCACAATCATCTTCTGACCGAAGCGCTCGCCCTCGAACTGGCAAAGATTGATGTAGTGGCTGAGCTTGAGGATGCCGTTGCGCGTGGCAATGCCGGCCAAGGTGATGAAGCCCACCAGCGTCGCCACCGACAGGCTGACGCCGGCCAGCCACATTGCCGCCACCGCGCCTATCAGGGCAAGCGGAATATTCGCCATGATGATGGCCGCCAGCACGGCCGAGCGGTAGCGCGAGTACAGCACCAGGAACATCAGCGTCAGCGACAGCAGCGAGAGGCCAGCAATCAGCCGCATCGCCTGCTCCTGCGCCTGGAACTGACCCTCCAGGCTGATGAAGCTGCCCACCGGCAGGCTGGTCTTGGCGATCACCTGACGGATGTCGGCGATCACATGGGCCATATCGGTACCGGCAGCACCGTCGGTATTGGCGTAGACGACGATGCGACGGCGGCCATTCTCGCGGCCGATCTGGTTCGGCCCGTCGGCTTCCTCCACAGTCGCGAAGCTGGCCACCGGCAAGCGGCCGGCCGGCGTTTCGACCAGCATGCGGGCCAGGTCCTGCGGGCCGCGCTGGCCATCGGCCAGGCGCAGCACCAGGTCGTAGCGGCGCGGACCGTCAACGATTTGCGCCGCATGCGCACCGTCCGTCAAGGTTTGCAAAATGCGCACCGCCTCACCCGGCGACAAGCCGGTCTGCGCCAGCCGGCGCGGGTCAATGCGCACCAGCACCTGCGGGATCAGCACCTGTTTTTCAACCGTCAGGTCGACCAGGCCTGGAATGCTGGCGAGGCCGGCGCGCAGCTGCTCGGCCAGGCCGCGCAGCGTGTCGGTGTCGTCGCCGAAGATCTTCACCGCGATCT
>JADMJQ010000339.1 GCA_018780415.1 Roseateles sp.
GGTCGCGTCGGTGACGTGCGAGACGCGCGAGAGGCCGTCGAACTTGATGTTGTCCTTGGCCGTGGTTTTGCCCAGCAGCTTGGTGGCGCGCCGGCGCAGCTCGGCCACCGCGTCGAACTGGGCGGCAAAGCCGGCAATCGCGGCGCGCGCGGCGCTCAGCAGTTCGCCGACCGATTGATCGCGCAGCGCGTCGGTGCTGGGGTCGCGGCGCGCCTCCACCTCATGCAAGCGGTGCTCCAGCGCCTCGATCAAGAGACGCCGGCGCTTGGGGTTGTCGAGCAGATCATCTTGCAAATAGGGGTTGCGCTGCACCACCCAGATATCACCCAGCACCTCGTACAACATGCGCGCCGAGCGGCCGGTGCGGCGCTCCTGGCGCAACTGATTCAGCAGCTCCCAGGCCGGGGCGCCGAGCAAGCGGATGACGATCTCGCGGTCGGAAAAAGACGTGTAGTTGTACGGAATCTCGCGCAGACGCGGGGCGGCTTCATGCGCCTGTTTAACAAGGGTCAGGTCTTGAGCGGGGACAGACAACAGCGGGAGCGGAGCATTCATGGCGGCCGGGCGCGTGAGGGCGCCCATGGTTGGCTGCTGAGCGGGTCTCTGGACAGACCCGCGTCAACAAGGCTGAGAACTTTGGTGTGCAAGAAGCGGCTGAGCTTGTGGCTGCGCATTTGCTGAATCTGGGCCGAACCGCAGGGAATACCCCATGCAGCCCGGGCGCCGATCGTACCGCAGCGCAGCAATCCGGCCGGCCGTCCCGGCCTAAGACCTTGGGCGATTTTGGGGAAACCCACCCTTGCGCCGCCGCCCTTGTGATTGTATTTTTCACAGCATTTGCGCTGTCACAATCGCCGCTTAGGCTAATTGGCCTCGCCTTGTTTGCCTGGCCACATTTACGGAGACATTCACCCCATGACATCCAAACACCTCGCCGCTGCATCCTTGAGCCTGCTGCTCGCGGCCTTAAGCCCCCAAGCCCAGGCGCAGACCGAAATCCAATGGTGGCATTCGATGGGCGGCGGCCTCGGCGACTGGGTCACCGACCTGTCCAAGGAGTTCAATGCCAGCCAGAAGGATTACAAGATCGTGCCCAGCTACAAGGGCAGCTACGACGAGTCGATGACGGCCGCAATCGCGGCCTTCCGGGCCGGCAATGCGCCGCATATCCTGCAGGTCTTTGAGGTCGGCACGGCCACCATGATGGCCAGCAAGGGCGCGATCGTGCCGGTCGGCGAGGTGATGAAAATGGGCGGCGCGAAGTTTGACGCCGGTGCCTATGTGCCCGCCGTGGCCGGCTACTACACGGCCGCCAACGGCCAGATGTTGAGCATGCCATTCAACAGCTCAACGACGGTGTTCCACTTCAACAAGGATGCGCTGAAGGCCGCCGGTGTGACGACCCCGCCCAGCACCTGGCCCGAAGTGGCGCTGGCCGCCGCCAAGCTCAAGGCCAACGGCCACAAATGCCCGTTCACCACATCTTGGGTCAGCTGGACCCAGTTGGAGAGCTTCTCGGCCTGGCATAACGTCGAGTACGCGAGCAAGAACAACGGCTTCGGCGGCCTGGACACACGCCTGGCCTTCAACACCCCGCTGCATGTGCGCCATATCGAGAACCTGGCCAATATGAGCAAGCAGGGTCTCTTGGTCTACAAGGGCCGCGGCAATGCGGCGGATGCGACCTTTGTCTCGGGCGAATGCGCGATGATGACCGGCTCGTCCGGCATGTACGCCAATATCAAGAAGAACGCCAAGTTCGCGTCCGGCATTGCGCCGCTGCCCTACTACCCCGACGTGGCCGGCGCGCCGCAAAACACCGTCATCGGCGGCGCCAGTCTGTGGGTGATGGCGGGCAAGAAGACGCCCGAGTACAAGGGCGTGGCGGCCTTCTTCAGCTTCCTGGCCCAGCCCGAGGTGGCGGCGGCCAGCCACAAGCGCACCGGCTATCTGCCGGTCACCAAGGCCGCGTTCGAGTTGACCGACAAGAGCGGCTTCTACAAGGAAAATCCCGGCACCGATGTCGCGGTGGCCCAGATGATCCGCAAGACCACCGACAAATCGCGCGGCATCCGCCTGGGCAATTTCGTACAGGTTCGCACCATCATCGACGAGGAAATGGAGCAGGTCTGGGGCGGCAAGAAGAGCGCCAAGGAAGGGCTGGACGCGGCCGTGCAGCGCGGCAACGAGCAGCTGGAGCGCTTCCAAAAGGCCAACGCCGGTGCAGCCAAGTAATCGATCAGGTCAGCAGCCGTGGCAATAGAGAAACGCGTTCAATTCAAGGCCTCCTGGCTGCCCTGGCTGCTGCTGACGCCGCAGTTGTTGGTCATCGCCGTGTTCTTTTTCTGGCCGGCCGGTCAGGCGCTGCTGCAGTCTCTGCAGCGCCAGGACGCTTTCGGTCTGTCCACCGAATGGGTTGGCTTGGAGAACTTTCAACAGCTGTTCGCTGACCCCGGCTACCTGGCCTCGTTCAAGACCACGGCGATTTTTTCGCTGCTGGTGGCCGGCAACGGTTTGGTGCTTTCTCTGCTGCTGGCCGTGATGGCCGACCGGGTCGTCAAGCGCGCCGGCGTCTACCGCACGCTGTTGATCTGGCCCTATGCGGTGGCGCCGGCGATTGCCGGCGTGCTGTGGTTGTTCATGTTCGCGCCGTCGATCGGTGTGGTGTCGTACTGGCTGACGGCGATGGGCGTGCCCTGGAACCATCTGCTCAACGGCGACCACGCGATGACCCTGGTCGTGATGGCGGCCGTGTGGAAACAGATTTCGTACAACTTTCTGTTCTTCATGGCTGGCCTGCAGGCGATACCGAAGTCCCTGATCGAGGCTGCCGCGATCGACGGCGCCGGCCCATGGCGGCGCTTTTGGACCATCATCTTTCCGCTGCTTTCGCCGACCACCTTCTTTTTGCTGGTGATCAATATCGTCTACGCCTTTTTCGACACCTTCGGCATCATCGATGCCGCCACCCAAGGCGGGCCGGGCAAAGACACCGCCATCCTGGTCTACAAGGTCTATTACGACGGCTTCAAGGCGATGGACCTGGGCGGCTCGGCCGCACAGTCGGTGGTGCTGATGTTCATCGTCATCACCTTGACCGTCGTGCAGTTCCGTTATGTCGAGAAGAAGGTCCAATACTGATGATAGAACGTCGCCCCGTCCTCACCGTCATCTCCCACCTGGTCCTGATCCTGGGTGTGCTGATCGTCGCCTTTCCGGTCTACATCACCTTCGTCGCGTCCACGCAGACGGCCGACGCGATCGTGCAGGCGCCGATGTCCATGCTACCGGGGGCTCATCTGATCGAGAACTACAAGACCGCGCTGTTCGGCAACGAGGCCGGAGCAGGATCCACCGCACCGGTCGGCCGCATGATGTGGGTCAGCCTGGTCAGCGCGCTGACGATCGCGATCGCCAAGATCACCATCTCGCTGCTGTCGGCCTTTGCGATCGTCTTCTTCCGCATCCCCTTCAAGTCGTTTTTCTTCTGGACCATCTTCGTCACGCTGATGCTGCCGGTCGAAGTGCGCATTGGGCCGACCTACCAGGTGGTGGCCGATCTGGGAATGTTGAACAGCTATGCGGGCCTGACCGTGCCGCTGATCGCCTCGGCCACCGCGACCTTTTTGTTCCGCCAGTTCTTCATGACGGTGCCGGACGAGCTGCTGGAGGCCGCCCGCATGGACGGCGCCGGGCCGCTGCGCTTCTTCAAGGACATCTTGCTGCCGCTGTCCAGCACCAGCATTGCCGCGCTGTTCGTGATTCAGTTCATCTACGGCTGGAACCAATACCTGTGGCCGCTCTTGGTCACCACCGACGAGCATATGTACCCGGTCGTCATCGGCATCAAGCGGATGATCAGCGGCGGCGACGCGGCCAACGACTGGAACATCATCATGGCAACCGCGATGCTGGCGATGATCCCGCCGGCGCTGGTCGTGATGCTGATGCAGAAGTGGTTCGTCAAGGGCCTGGTTGACACTGAAAAGTAAGGCCTTGTGTGCCAGACCGCCCGAGCGTATTCGCGAGTAGCTCTGGCACCAACTGATTGAGCGGGTTCTCCGCGTAGAACCATCCGTATAGACCTGCAAGAAGACAATTCAATATGGCCTCCATCTCCCTCAGAAACGTCATCAAACGCTACGGCCACGGCCCCAAGGCCAACCAGGTCATCCACGGTGTCAATGCCGAAATCGAGGACGGCGAGTTCGTCGTCATCGTCGGACCGTCCGGCTGCGGCAAATCGACGCTGCTGCGCATGGTCGCCGGCCTGGAGGAAATCTCCGGCGGCGAGATCGCCATCGGCGCGCGCGTGGTCAACGACATCGAGCCGGCCGAGCGCGATATCGCAATGGTGTTCCAGAACTATGCGCTCTACCCGCATATGACCGTGTTCGACAATATGGCTTACGGCCTGAAGATCAAGAAGGTGCCCGAGGCCGAGATCAAGGCGCGCGTCGACAAGGCGGCCAAGATCCTGGAACTGGGCGGCCTGCTGGACCGCACGCCACGCCAGTTGTCCGGCGGCCAGCGCCAGCGCGTCGCGATGGGCCGCGCCATTGTGCGCAAGCCACAGGTGTTTTTGTTCGACGAGCCGCTGTCCAACCTCGACGCCAAGCTGCGCGCGCAGACCCGGCT
>JADMJQ010000307.1 GCA_018780415.1 Roseateles sp.
AGGCCGTCGCCGACAAGAAGGTGATGGATCACGCGGTCAGTGATCTGACCAAGATTGCTGGTCAAAAGCCAGTTGTCACCAAGTCGAAGAAGGCGATTGCGGGTTTCAAGATCCGTGATGCTGTGCCTATCGGCTGCATGGTGACGCTGCGCGGCGTTCAGATGTATGAGTTCTTGGATCGTTTTGTAACTATCGCCTTGCCGCGTGTCCGTGACTTCCGGGGTATCTCCGGTCGCTCGTTCGACGGCCGCGGTAACTACAACATCGGCGTCAAAGAACAAATCATCTTCCCCGAGATCGATTACGACAAGGTGGATGCGCTGCGTGGGCTGAATATCAGCATCACCACCTCTGCCAAGACGGACGATGAGTGCAAGGCCTTGTTGGCGGCATTCAAGTTTCCGTTCAAGAACTGAGGTGATTTGTGGCTAAAACTTCTCTCATCCAACGTGAACTGAAGCGCGATGCGCTGGTTGCCAAATTCGCAAAGAAGTATGCGGATCTGAAGGCCATCATAAATGACGCTAAGAAGTCAGACGAAGAGCGTTACATGGCGCGCCTGGAGCTGCAAAAGTTCCCTCGCAACGCCTATCCAACTCGCCAGCGTAACCGCTGCGCGTTGACTGGTCGTCCCCGCGGTACGTTCCGCAAGTTCGGCTTGGGCCGTAACAAAATTCGTGAGCTGGCCTTCAAAGGCGACATCCCTGGTGTCGTCAAGGCCAGCTGGTAATCGGCACGATTAGGAGATATCGCAAATGAGCATGAGTGATCCTATCGCCGACATGTTGACCCGCATTCGAAACGCCCAGAGCGTTGAGAAGGTCAACGTCGTGATGCCTTCCTCAAAATTGAAAGTGGCGATTGCCAAAGTCCTCAAGGACGAAGGCTATATCGACAGTTTCGCGGTGCGTGGCGAAGCCGCCCGTCCCGAGTTGGAAATCGCGCTGAAGTACTACGCCGGTAAGCCGGTGATCGAGCGCATCGAGCGCGTGAGCCGCCCCGGCCTGCGCATCTACAAGGGCCGCCACGATATCCCTCAGGTCATGAATGGCCTGGGTGTGGCGATCGTCACAACACCGCAAGGTGTGATGACCGACCGTAAAGCACGTCAAGCCGGCATCGGCGGCGAAGTGCTTTGCTACGTCGCCTAAGCGCAAGGAGAGACAAACAATGTCCCGCGTAGGAAAAATGCCGGTCGCCATCCCGCAAGGTGTGGACGTTACCGTTACAGCTGACAAGATCAGCGTCAAGGGCACCCTCGGCACACTCGTGCGTCCGATGAATGCACTTGTCAAAATCACGAGTGAAGGCGGCAAGCTGTCCTTCGCACCGTCCGACGATTCGACTGCAGCTGGCGCCATGAGCGGCACCGTGCGCGCACTGGTGGCCAATATGGTCAACGGCGTGAGCAAGGGCTTTGAGCGCAAGCTGAGTCTGGTTGGCGTGGGTTTCCGGGCGCAAGCCACGGGTCAAAAGCTCAACTTGCAAATCGGCTTCTCTCACCCTGTGGTGAAAGATATGCCCGAAGGCATCAAAGTTGAGTGCCCAACCCAGACGGAAATTCTGATCAAGGGTGTGGATCGCCAGGTGGTGGGTCAGTTGGCCGCAGAAGTTCGCGCCTTCCGTCCGCCAGAGCCCTATAAGGGCAAGGGCATCCGCTATACCGGCGAAAAGGTCTCCATCAAAGAGACCAAGAAGAAGTAAGGAGCAGCGCAATGTTGACCAAAAAAGAACAGCGCATCCGTCGCTCGCGTCAGACCCGTGCTCGGATTGCAGTCCAGCGCGTCGTGCGCTTGTCGGTGTTCCGATCCAACCTTCACATCTACGCCAGCGTCATTTCAGACGACGGCACTCGTGTCTTGGCCAGCGCCTCGACAGCCGAAAAGGCTGTCCGCGAGCAGCTCGGCGGCTCGGGCAAGGGTGGCAACGTAGCTGCGGCTACTTTGATTGGCAAGCGTATCGCCGAAAAGGCGAAAGCAGCTGGTGTTGAGAAAGTTGCCTTTGATCGTGCAGGCTTCGCCTACCACGGCCGGGTCAAGGCTCTTGCCGAAGCAGCTCGTGAAGCTGGTTTGCAGTTCTGACGCTAAAAGGATTTCGAAATGGCAAAGTTTCAACCCCGCGTCCAGACCGAAGCAAATGACGACGGCCTGAAAGAAAAGATGATCGCGATCAACCGCGTCACCAAGGTTGTGAAGGGCGGGCGTACGCTCAGCTTCGCAGCGCTGACGGTGGTCGGTGATGGCGCTGGCCGTATCGGCATGGGCAAAGGCAAGGCCAAGGAAGTGCCCGTCGCCGTGCAGAAGGCCATGGAGTCGGCTCGCCGCAACATGGTTAAGGTCGATCTGCGTAACGGCTCGATTCACCACAATGTGGTGGGTGAGCACGGCGCCTCGCGAGTCATGATGGTGCCGGCTCAGCCTGGTACTGGCGTGATCGCTGGTGGCCCAATGCGCGCAGTCTTTGAAGTGATGGGCGTCACCGACATCGTGACAAAGAGCCATGGCTCGACCAATCCGTACAACTTGGTTCGCGCCACGCTGGACGCTCTCAAGCGTTCCACGACGGCAGCACAAGTTGCAGCCAAGCGCGGCAAGAACGTTGAAGACATCTTCAACTGAAGCCGGACTGGAGACATATATGTCTGAAAAGAAAACTCTGACCGTGAAGCTGGTTCGCAGCCCAATCGGTACGCGCACTTCGCACCGCGCTACGGTTGTTGGCCTCGGCCTTCGCAGGATGAACAGCACCAGCGTGTTGGAAGACACGCCTGCGGTTCGCGGCATGATCAATAAGATCGCCTACCTCGTGCAAGTGCTTTAAGCGCTTCCACGAACTGAGGACAAGAAGATGCAACTAAATACCATCAAGCCCGCAGCCGGCGCCACGCATTACAAGCGTCGCGTGGGCCGTGGCATCGGTTCAGGCATTGGTAAGACAGCTGGTCGCGGTCACAAGGGTCAAAAGTCCCGTGCTGGCGGCTACCACAAGGTCGGTTTCGAAGGCGGTCAAATGCCTTTGCAGCGGCGCTTGCCAAAGCGCGGCTTCAAGTCGCAGACATTGAAGTTCAATGCCGAGATCAATCTCGATGACCTGCAAGCTTTGGTCGCCGATGAAATTGATATGCTGACTTTGAAAGCCGTGGGCCTGGTGCCTGAGCTGGCAAAGAATGTCAAAGTGATTCTGTCTGGTTCCATCAGCCGCAAGGTCACGCTCAAAGGCGTGTCCGCGACTGTCGGCGCCAAGGCAGCGATTGAAGCCGCCGGCGGCTCGGTCGCTTAATTAGCAGGAACTAGGCACAGTGGCTACCAACGCAAACCAACTGGCCAAGAGCGGCAAGTTCGGCGACTTGCGTCGTCGGCTTGTGTTTCTGTTACTCGCTCTGGTGGTGTTTCGGATTGGGGCTCATATCCCCGTTCCAGGCATAGATCCGGCGCAGTTGCAGCAGTTCTTCAAGGGTCAGGAGGGTGGCATCCTGAGTCTGTTCAATATGTTCTCTGGTGGTGCGCTGTCGCGCTTTACCGTCTTCGCGCTGGGCATAACGCCCTACATTTCCGCCTCCATCGTCATTCAACTGATGACTTATGTGGTGCCGGCATTGGAGTCGCTGAAGAAGGAAGGTGAGTCCGGGCGTCGCAAGATTACCCAGTACACACGCTACGGAACCTTGGGCCTGGCGCTCTTCCAGTCTTTGAGCATTGCTCTGGCGTTGGAAAGTTCGGCTGGTCTTGTCATCAGCCCAGGATTTGGATTCCGTTTGACTGCGGTTTCCAGCTTGGTCGCCGGAACTATGTTTCTGATGTGGTTGGGTGAGCAGATTACTGAACGCGGTTTGGGCAATGGGATTTCAATCCTGATTTTTGCCGGTATCGCTTCGGGCTTGCCCGGCGCTATTGGTGGATTGCTTGAACTGGTTCGCACCGGTGCAATGGGCCCAGTGTCGTCGTTGTTTATCGTTGCCGTTGTCGTCGCCGTCACTTATTTGGTGGTGTTTGTCGAGCGCGGTCAGCGAAAAATTCTGGTGAACTATGCCAAGCGGCAGGTGGGGAACAAGGTTTATGGTGGGCAAAGCTCGCATTTGCCACTGAAGTTGAATATGGCCGGTGTTATCCCGCCCATCTTTGCTTCGTCCATCATCTTGCTTCCAACGACGGTGGTTAGCTGGTTCGCCACAGGCGATAGTCTTCGGTGGTTGAAAGACCTCGCGGGTATGGTGAGTCCGGGGCAGCCGATCTATGTGTTGCTCTACGCCAGTGCCATTGTGTTTTTCTGCTTCTTCTACACGGCGCTTGTTTTCAATAGCCGCGAGACCGCAGACAACCTGAAGAAGAGTGGTGCGTTCATTCCTGGGATTCGACCAGGTGAACAAACTGCTAAGCACATTGACAAGATCTTGTCCCGTTTGACACTGGCCGGCGCCATCTACATCACAGGTGTGTGTCTGTTGCCAGAGTTCTTGACCTTGAAGTACAACGTGCCGTTCTATTTTGGCGGCACATCACTGCTGATCATTGTGGTGGTCACCATGGACTTCTGGGCCCAAGTGCAGTCTTACGTGATGAGCCAGCAGTACGAGTCGCTGCTGAAGAAGTCAAATTTCAAGGCCAGCTGAAAAGCTGAACCATT
>JADMJQ010000135.1:0-1171 GCA_018780415.1 Roseateles sp.
ATGGGAGTCAGCTTGATCTTCCAAGCTGGATTCATGAATACAGCAGGCAGGGTCAAACAAAAGTGCTGGCCCACCTACTCGACCAAACCGTGTCCCATCGCACCCGCACGGTAACTCAAACTGGATGCAAGACAAATTCGTGAGCAATCAGCCAACCTCGCTCGCCCCCAAATCGGCCATCCAGTTCAAGTGGCGGCTGTTCAGCTTTTTAGAGCGGCTGACAGCCGGTCCGGCTGCCGCGCCAAACCTGCCGCCGGAATCCACGGTGAAACCTGCGCTTTGGGTCTTCGCGTCCACGATTGGCGAGCTCAACGCCATCGCCCCCTTTTTACGGCAACTGGTCGATCTGCATAGGCATCTGCAACTGGTGCTGCTGACCGATCGCCGCATCTACCGCGATGCTTTTCTGGCGCAGTACCCAGCGGCAGAGGTAATTGAAATCGGGGCCAGCAGCGCGCCGGCCGTCCAACTCGCGGCGCAGCGTCCACCGCAACTCTTCATCGTGGCCGAGATTCCCTGCTTGCCCAATGACGCGCCCTGCCGCCTGCCCTTCGGTTATCCCTATCAGGCGCACCAGGCCGGTGCGGTCGTGGCGCTGGTCAACGGCTGGCTGTATGGATACCCCCCCAGCTGTCGCATGGACAAAATAGAGCGCCAGCTACTTGGCGCGAGCTACCTACAAATCTTCGATGTAATGTGCGTACAGACCGATGAGGTCGCCCAGCAACTGATCGCCCTTGGCGCAGACACGCAACGAGTCCGTATCACGGGCAATATCAAGTTCGATGCTTTGCAAACGTCGGTTCGCCGTTGGCAAGACACAAGTAGTCCCCATATCCTGCGGTCGCTGGAGGCGTCTGAACGCCCCATCGTCGTCGCAGGTTGCGTCACCGACGACGACGAACGCGAGCTCGTGATGGATGCCTTTGTAGGCCTGCGCAAGCAGCAACCCCATGCTCTGCTCGTACTTGCGCCCCGCCACCCAGAAAATCAGGCCGTCATGCGCGCAATCCACACCGACCTGGGGGCTCGTCAACTCAGCTACCGATGCCGCAGCAGCGACGGCGACGCGGCTATCGCCGATGACCTGGCGGTGTTGGTGCTCGACACCATGGGCGAGCTGCGGGACTATTACGCCCGGGCCAAGGTTGCCCATGTCGGCCGTGACCAC
>JADMJQ010000135.1:1181-15029 GCA_018780415.1 Roseateles sp.
ATGTGCTGGAGCCCCTTGCTTTCGGCAAGCCCGTCACGGTGCGACCGAACTGGGACAAGACCTTTCCCAGCTACCCCGTTTTAAGCATGGCAGCCAAGGACGGCCTGCTGAGCGTCCAACATTCATCCGCCGGCTTGCGGGATGAATGGCTCAGCAAAACCCAGGCCAACCAAAGTCAGGCGTCAAAAGCCTTGAATGCGATGCAGCAACTGGCGGGTGCTAGCGCCAGAAGCCTCGCCTGTCTTGAGCGTCTTGAGGCAATTCGGGGTGCGCCTCAATGAAAATCTTGCATCTTTCCCATACCCCCTTGGTCGGTGCGCCGGGGCAAATATGTGCGGCCTTGCGCGAACAAGGATTGGATGCTCGATGGGCCGTTCTGAAACCAGAAAACTATGCGGGCTTGAGCTTCCAACTTGACTGGCGCTGGGACCAGCATCGTGAGGAAATCCTGGCATTTGCCGAGGTGGCGGACCTCATTCATCTGCACAACTATATTGACCTTGATTGCAATGACTTCGCGCCATTGAATTTCCGGCAGCTATGGGCGCAAGGCAAGCCGATGGTGAGGCATTTTCACTCCAATCCGGCATTAATTGCGCGCTATATGGGAAAGACAGAGCAGGACGTGCTGAACTGCCCGCTACCCAAACTGGTGATTGCGCAGTACCAAGAGCGATTCTTTTCAGGTGCACACGTCGTCCCCAATATCGTGGCGCGCGCCCCGGCCCCTAACAACCGGTCCGGCAAACCACTGCGAGTCGGTTATGCGCCCAGCAATTTCCGTTCGGCGCGCGTCTCGCGCTGGGATACCAAGGGCTATCCGGAAACAATTAAAACGCTCAAACGCACACAAGCGTCGCTGCGAGCACGCGGTATAGCGCTGGAGCTTGACGTGATCACCCAAGTCCCGCACCTCGAATGCATCGCCCGCAAGGCCAACTGCGATGTATTTATTGATGATTTGGTGACCGGTAGCTACCATTTGAATACGCTCGAATCGTTGAGCCAAGGCTGCACAACCTTAACTCACCTCGACGGCCGAATACAGACCGTACTTACGGAGTTATTAAAGCGCAGTGATTTTCCTGCCCTGGATGTAAGACTGGAGAATCTTCAACCAGTGCTTGAGCATTTTGCTCACCAACCTGAACTTGCGCGAGCCCTCGGAGTTGAGTCTCGGCAATGGATGCAAGAGCATTGGTCACCCTCAAAAATGGCGACTCACTTCATCGCAGCCTACGCACAAATAACTGCGCTTCCGGGTCAACCGTTTGCAGACCGCTTCGAGATATCGCCGCAGGCCAACTACAGGGTGCGTGAGCACTTCGATCAGATATGGGCAGGCCGGCATGCGAGCTGGCCAACGCTGGCACCAGTATGGTTCACGGCGATCAAGCAAGAACTGGGCAATGGATTACGGCGGTTGGGAGTAGAGCGGTGAAGAAGGCCTTGGTTCTGACCCGTTCGTGGAGTGACTCGCCGGAAACCGCCACTCATGGCCTGTTCCAGAGCCTGTCGCTGTTTCTAGATGCATTGGGTATGCATGTGCCGCACATTGACATGTTGGTTTTCGCTCCGGACGGTCCTGAGCTCGAATCACTCGCGTCTCGGCATGCAAGCCGCTACCGCCAGGGCAGTGTTCAGAGCATCACTGTTACGGCAGTGCCGCGTGCACCGAACCCCGTTCACTGGGGATCTATAGATCGCTATGTTGGTGGAGCGCTTTCTGTCGACCGGCAGGAGAATTACATCAACATCGCCGACACTGCCTGCGTGCAAGCCGTTCGCAATGCCTTGCAAAAGCGCCCTACATTGGTTTTTGCCCATCGGCTGCCTGTCTTCACCCCTCTATTGAAGCAGGGCGGGGAAACATTGCCGCCCATCCTGTTCGACATGGACGATATCGAACACAAGGCCCTCATCCGCGGGCTGATGTTCGCGCCTCGTTGGCCAAGTGAACGTTTGAGACTGCTGCATACACCTGCGCTGATGCTGCGAGAGCGCGCAGCAGTAAGAGCCAGCCGGCACACCTTCGTGTGTTCACAGGAAGATGCCAATCTGCTGCAACGAATTTCCGGTTCTTCGTGCGTTTCCGCAGTCCCCAATGCAGTCGCGGCCCCCTCCGACCTGCCAGTTCGAGTCACCGCCGGGAGCACCTTTGGATTCATCGGATCTTTCGCCCATCCTCCCAACCTTGATGCGGCCACGTGGTTGATCGAGGATATCTGGCCCCGCATACGCAAGATCCACCCCGACGCCGACCTGAAAATCGCCGGAGCTGGATCAGCTGCCGCCCTCGCCCACTACGCCGGCACGCCAGGGCTCACGGTACTGGACTTCGTCCCGGATGTTGGCAGCTTCTACAACGACGTCACCGTCGTGCTGGCGCCACTGCGATTTGGTGCGGGCACGCGTGTCAAGATCATCGAAGCAGCAGGCTATGGCCTTCCGACGATCAGCACGCGCATCGGCGCTGAAGGGCTGGTTTTCAGACCCGAAGAGGAGATTGTTCTGGCGGAGTCCGCCGAACAGATCGCAAGCAGCGCCTGCCGCCTGCTCAACGACCACGCAGCTGCGCTGCGAATCGGCCTCGCTGCAAGAGCGTGCTATCAAAGAAACTATGGCAGGCAGAAAGCCATCGAGAGCATCAGCGGACACATTACTCGTATTTTGGAAACCCCAACAGTCCGCTGAACCATGTCACTTAGAAAATCGATTTTCATCAGCGCACTTTCTGCCAACAGTTTGACGCTTATCGGCATCGTTTCGTCGATGATCATTGCGCGAATACTGACGCCGACGGATCTTGGCGCATACGCCATCGCGGCCGTCTTTGTCGGTCTAGCACATCAGTTCCGGGACTTCGGCACCAGTACTTATCTCGTGCAATGCGAGACCATTGACAAAGAGTCATTGGGCAAAGCGCTCGGACTCACGGTGCTATCAGCCACTACGCTAGGGCTGCTCGTCATGGCGGCCGCACCGCTAGCCGGGTGGTTCTACAGAACGGAGCAGATTACTTATGTTCTGCTCATCCTTGGGTTGAACTTTTTCATTGTGCCATTCGGTGCAAATACCTTGGCCATTCTGCGGCGCGACATGCGTTTCAAAGAGCGCGCGGTTATTGATCATGCCAGCTCCATCACAGGCCTAGCAGTATCCTGCGCATGTGCTTGGAGGGGATATGGGGCACTTAGTCTCGCCGTCGGGACGTTGTTTAGTACCATCGCTACAACGCTGTGCGCTGGCTTCTACCGACCCCGCCAGCATCCCTGGTCGATTCAGTTCCGCAACCTCAAAGACATCTTCGGTTTTGGCGTCAGCACGACCTCCACCGCCATGATCACCCAGATCAACCGAGGGGTGATCGAGATAGTTGGCGGTCGTTTTGCCGGTCTAGAAGCTGTCGCGTTCTTCAACAAGGCAAAGTCGGTAACGGACCATATGGGCGCTTTGTTGCTCGGGGTTGCCCATCAAGTCACGTTGCCGGTCCTCTCTGCATCCCATCGAAAAGGCGAGCTGCTTGCCCCCATATATTTAAGGACGGCGTCCTTACTGACTGGATTTATGTGGCCCGCCTGTGTATTCGCCATATTCCCGCTCGACATACTGCATTTCATGTTTGGGTCGCAGTGGGATGCGGCAGCCCCAATGCTGCAACTGATGTGCCTCTTGACCGCACTGAGCAGTCCTTTATGGCTTTGGTCCCAGCCCATGTTTGCGCTTGGGCGCCCAAAACCAGTCCTCTGGGGTGAAATTCTGCACTTGGTCTGCCTCCTGATCGGCCTCGGAATACTTGCTTGGGGTCTCAAGTCCAAGAACTTGGCATTGGCAATGATTTTTGCACCCCCTTTTGTACTGGGCTACGCGTACCGCACCCTGCAACAGAATCTGCACTTTACTCACCGGGAGTTCGTGGCGGCGCTATGGCCAAGCGCTCAAACAGCGGCGGCGGTCGCCGCTACTGCATTGATGTTGGCGACAGCAACCGAAGAATGGCACCTGGCTCCACGCCTACTCTTGAGCGGCATTTTGTCTGGCATGGCCTGGATGGCAGGCATATTCCTGTCCAAACATTCATTAAAAGCAGAAGTTATGCATGTGTTACGTTACACGAAGCTGATTTAATTTCCAGCCAACTTCACAGAAATAATAAATATTCATGACTGAGAAACCCACACCTACACCCCGCGCCAGAGCGATTGCCCTGTATCTCCCTCAATATCACCCAATCCCAGAGAATAATGAGTGGTGGGGACCGGGTTTCACCGAATGGACCAATGTAGCCAAGGCTAGGCCACTCTATCGAGGTCACTATCAGCCCCACATACCTGCTGATCTTAGTTTTTATGATCTGCGTCTCGCCGAAACACGGGCCGCGCAAGCGGAATTGGCGAAAGCAGCGGGTATCGAAGGTTTTTGTTATTACCACTACTGGTTTGCAGGGCGCCAAATTATTGAGCGCCCATTTAATGAAGTATTGGCTTCCGGAGAACCCGATTTTCCGTTCTGCCTATGCTGGGCGAACCAAACTTGGTCGGGCATATGGCATGGTCTGACAAACCGAGTGCTGATAGAGCAAACATACCCTGGCCGCGAAGATCACATCAAGCATTTCAACGCTCTACTGCCCGCGTTTACTGACCCCCGCTATATCAGGGTTGATGGCAAACCGTTGTTCATGATTTTCAGTCCGACTGATTTACCTGAACCGGTAAAGACGACCGCACTGTGGCGAGAGTTGGCCATCAAGGCTGGACTGCCCGGGCTTTACATTACGGCGAGCATTGGCGACCCTGACTGGAACCCTCATTTGCACGGGTTCGACGCGTCCGTAATCACACGCTTGCCCCAAAAACGCCGCGCTTGGGTGCCATGGTCTAGCCCCTATAAAAAAATTCGAGACAAATTGCTGGACATCGTCGGCAGGCCCACCATTCATGCCTACCGCAAGGTGATCGAAAGTATGATCACCCGCCCTGAAAGAGAAATTACCAGCTACCCCTGTGTGATTCCAAATTGGGACAACAGCCCGCGCAGTGGCTCCAAGGGCATGGTTTTACACGGGTCAACCCCGGAGCTATTTCAGGAATTGTTTGAAAAAGCAATCGCCCGCATAGAAAATGAGCACCCGGAACACCGGATAGTTTTCATTAAATCCTGGAATGAGTGGGCTGAAGGCAATCACCTCGAGCCCGACCGCAGAGACGGAAAAAAGTACTTGGAAGCGACACGAAATGTTTTGCTTGGCTGAATTAAATCGCCGAACATTAAATCAGTTTCCTTGGAATTACTGCCTCGGTGATTTTCATTGATGCGACAAGTATCGGTGCCACCGACGCTCCCGATCGTGATAGTTATTTCAGGCGAGGCCACTGCCTGCCCTACCAAGGATTGGCGGCATGGAATCTGCGGCATTTTTCTGAGATAACTAGAAATTTCAAATTCATTGAAGTCGAATATTCTTTTCAATAGCAAGCCAGGCATGAGTCGAGTGAGCGCGCTACCGGTCAACCCTCAAGGCAACAGGCTCGCCGAGATTGATGCGCTGCGCGGCATCGCTGCGGTCTTGGTGCTTTTGTTTCACTACACGACGCGCTTTGATCAAGTCTACGGCCACTCCCAGCCTCTGGAGATCAGTTTCCCTTGGGCCTATGTCGGCATCAATCTGTTTTTTATCATCAGCGGCTTCGTCATTTTTTTGACGCTGGCGCGTACCCGACACGCCAGTGACTTCATCGTTTCCCGGGTCAGTCGGCTTTACCCTGCATATTGGATCTCCGTGCTGATCACCTTTTGGGTGGTCCGCATGCTGGGTTTGCCAGGCAAGCAGGTTTCCAGCAATGAAGCGGCCCTGAATATGCTGATGTTCCATGGCAGTTTTGGCGTGCCGCATGTCGACGCCGTCTATTGGACGCTCGAGGTCGAGCTGCTTTTCTACGTGCTCGCGCTCGCACTCTTTTTGAGCCGGCAATTACACCGCGTGCACTGGTTTTTATATGCATTGATAGCGCTCAAGGTGGTGTATGCCCTTGCTTCACGCCAGTTCGGCATTGATTTGCCCTGGCGCATACAGTGGGCCTTGATTCTGCCCTTCATCCCCTGGTTTGCCTGTGGCATTGCCATTTATCGCGCGACCCATGAAAAAAATACCTTTGAACGCAGTACCAGGCGCCATGACTACGGTATTTTACTAGCGGCAATAGTGTCGATTGGCTATGTTGACGGCATCATGTTTGGCCTGTTATGCATCTTCTTCAGCGCCCTGGTTTGGCTGGCCGCCAATAACCGCCTCATACTGCTGCGCAACCCAGTAATTTTGTGGCTAGGCTTCATCTCTTATCCGCTCTATCTGCTGCACGAGAATATCGGCTGGGGCGTCATGCGGATCATCGAACGGGCCGGTTTCTCGCCCTGGCTGGCCATTGGTGCAGCGAGCGGCGTGGCGCTCGTTCTTGCTTGGCTCGTCGCCAACTTCGTGGAGCGTCCTGCCATGCAGTGGGTCAGGTCACAATTCAAGCATGGCCGCACCCACAAGGAAGGCTGGCAACGGGTGTTTCGACGCCTTGCGTGGCTGGCGCTGTTGCTGATGGCGCCGCTCTTTGTCGCCAGTTCCCGCGCCAGCCACGTGCGCTCGCCCGCCATCGTCCAGCCCCAGGCCGACAATGCCATTGACTGCGAGGCCTTGCTGCAGACAAAGCCGCTGGTGCTGCTGGTACTCGGGCAGTCCAACGCTGCCAACCACGGGACCATGCCCCAGTATGCCGCCAGTGCATCGGTGATTCACAATGGCCGCTGCTTTCTCAGCAAAGATCCGCTGCCAGGCGGCACCGGCGGCGGGGCATCGATCTGGACACATTTGCCTGCAGCCTGGCAGGCCTTGGGCCAAACACGTCCGCTCGCGTTCTCGATTGTGGCTGCCGAGAGCACGGCCATCAGCCAATGGACCAGTCGAGGCGAATTGCTTGAGCGGGCTGCGGACCAACTGATGGGGCTTCGGCGACTCGGCATGGCGCCCGCTGCAGTCCTATGGTTGCAAGGCGAAGCCGACGCTCGCGACGGCACCAGCGAGGCCGACTACCTCGACGAACTTCAGCTGCTCTCAAACCGTCTCACTCGGGCGGGCCTGAGTGCAAGCACCCCTATCATTGTCGCCACGGCAACCCGGTGCCAAGCGCACGAGTCCGAGGCCGTTCGGCGAGCGCAGAGGACTGCGCCCGCAAAAAGCCAACGGTTTGTTGCCGGGCCAGATCTAGATCAACTCGGCGATGATCTGCGCGCCGATCGCTGTCATTTCACGGCCGCAGGCCTTCAAGTAGCTGCCGCCTTATGGGCAGGCACCTTGGCGAATGACGCCAGCCTCACTCACCGCCTCCAACAAAATCGGACACCTTCTCCATGATCCACGGTCAGATCGATTTCTCGCTGCTCCAATCGAACAGCCGCCCGAACCTTGCAACAGGTTCGGACATCAATGAGCCCGGGCTGATGCTTCGCCAGCAAGGCGAGCACAACCAGGTTTTCTCGAGCAACGATGGATTGTTGTTGATAGCGGGCACGCCGCGAATTCGCGATGCGCGACTGGCCTTGCAAGTCAAGCAAGAAGGGTGGGCGGTCCTGCTGCCCCGCTTGCTGGCCAAGCCAAAAGAGGTGCTCGCCCATCTGGCCGGCCGCTTCAGCCTGCTATGGCTGGCCCCCCGGTTGCAACAACTGGGATTCGCGAGCGACCGCTTCAACACCTTCGGCTATTGCTACCGCGTCGAGGGCTCACGCGTGAGCTTTGCCAGCCGCGCCGATGCCGTGCCGACCCAGCTTGAAATCGATCCGCAGTCCATCTTTGACTACCTGTACTTTCACGCGATCCCGGCGCCACGCACCATTTTCCGCGGCGTCAGCCGCCTCTCGCCGGGCAGCCTGTTGCAGGCAAGCCCGGCAGGCGTCGAAGTCAGCCCATGGTGGACCGCGCATTTTGACGAACCTGAAACAGGTGACCTGAAGCAACTCGGCGAATCGTTTCGCGCCATCGTGCAAGAGGCGGTTGCGCGCGAAGCCAGCGGACCCGGCAACACGGGCGCCTTCCTCTCCGGCGGCACAGACAGTTCGACCGTGGTGGGCATGCTGGCCAAATGCAGCGACACACCGGTTCAAGCGTACTCGATTGGTTTCGAAGCCGCGGGCTATGACGAAATGGAGTATGCGCGCATCACCGCACGTCACTACGGCGTCCAGCACCACGAGTACTACGTGACGCCGGAGGATTTGCTCACCGGCATACCGGCGGTTGCCCATTATTACGATCAACCTTTTGGTAATTCGTCTGCGGTACCGTCTTACTATTGCGCCAAACTCGCACAATCTCACGGTATCACACGGCTCTTGGCCGGCGATGGCGGCGACGAACTATTTGGGGGCAATACCCGATACGCCAAGCAGCAAGTGTTCGCGCATTATCAAAACGTCCCCGAGCCCTTGCGTAAACTCCTGCTGGAACCGGTGCTACGGCAGACTTGGCTGCACGCCTTGCCCTTGGCTCGCAAGGCCGCCAGCTATATCGAACAAGCCAATACGCCCTTGCCCGATCGCACCGAACAATACAATCTGCTGCACCGACTCGGTATGACCGAGGTCTTTGAACCGGGTTTCATGAATCTGGTCGATAGTGGCGCGCCGATGGCCTTGCAGCGCAGCGTTTGGAATGCCATTGATGCCGGGACCTTGATCAACCGCCAACTCGGATTTGACTGGCGCTTTACGCTTGCCGACACCGATTTGCCCAAGGTGATTGGCACGACAGGCTTGGCGGGTATCGACGTCGCCTTCCCACTGTTGGACGACGCCCTGGTGGACTTTTCCGCCGGCTTGCCGCCGCAGTTCAAACTCAAGGGCCAGCAACTGCGGTGGTTCTTCAAAGAAGCACTTCGCGATTTCCTGCCGCCGCAAATCCTGACCAAGCCCAAACACGGTTTCGGCCTGCCATTCGGGCCGTGGATGCTGAAACATGATGGTTTGCGCGCACAAGCCACAGAGACACTCAACAGCCTGGGCAAACGCGGCATCTTGCGCCCGGAATTCCTACATTCGCTGATGCAGGACAGATTGGCCGAGCACCCCGGTTATTACGGCGAGATGGTGTGGATATGCCAGATGTTGGAGTATTGGCTACAAAAGAACGCGCCTACGTTCTCGCTGCGTTAAGGTACACGCCGCCGGCCTTATTTGGCAAGCAAGGACGTTTTGGGCTGCTGCACCGCATTCAAAACCATCCTGGCAATGAAGGCGGCGCGCGACCTATCCCAAGGTGAGAATCGCCGCAGCTGGAACACGTCATCATGGATACGGGATACGCCGGCAGCCGTCGATACGGCTGCAGCGAAGCCCGCCGCTTTGACCATTTCCACATGCTCCGCCCGGTAATCCTGCTGCGGTCGACCGTTGGGATAGGCGAACAAATCGACTGGCTTTCTCACGATCGCCTCAAGTTCGCGTTTCCCGTCTTCAATTTCACTCTGCGCTTGAGCGGCATCGATGCGCGCCAAAATGGGGTGAAAGCGGGTGTGGGCCCCGATGATCTGGCCGCTGTCAGCCAGCGCCCTCACCTCATCAGAGGTCATCATCAAATTGGCCCGTGACGGCAGCTCGCAGCGTTCAGCCAAACTCTTCACGACCTTATCGCGCTCATCAAAACCGAGATATTTGATGGCAGCCAGCAAGCCATCGATAGCGCTCCGGCGGGAGGCGTCATCGGTGATCTTGAAGCACCCCAGCTCCCCCGCATCAAGCGTTTCACCGCGCCAATGGCGCACCGCCTCAATCACCGTGTCATTCCACATTCGGCCGCCATCCAGAAACCCGGTTGCGACAAAAAATGTGGCTGACAAGCCGTGCTTTTGGAGAATTGGCGCGGCGATATGCAGATTGTCCGCATAGCCGTCATCAAAGGTAATGGCCAAGGCACGGCTGGGTAAACTGCCCTGTGCCAACATCGATACGGCTTGCGTCAAAGGCAACACATTGAAGTGCTGTTTCAACCAAGCCAATGTCTGAGTAAAGCGGCGGGCGTGCATTTCCTCTGGAAACAAAGGATCGGGATCGGCCAACACCCGATGCCAAATCAAAATAGACAAGCAAGCGCGTCGCCCGGCCGGCAAGGCCAAAGACATCGTCGAGTTGATCATGCGCTGCGCTCCAAAAACGGCGATGCCTGAGGTCTAGCTTTCGAGTCAAGGCGTTCGCTCACATACCTTCTCAGCGCATAGACAAGTACGGCTAGGTAATATGGCAAATCAAAATAACACAGGCTCAAGAAAGCCCCGCCGACCGCAAACGCGACCATACTGACCTGCAGCATTCTGGCCAAATTGACCACCCAGCCAAACTCAGCTATTGATCTTGATCGCTCAATCACCCAGTTGCACGAACTCCAGGTGTACAGCCAAAACGAAAGATAAAGGAGCAACCCGATCCAGCCATGTTCGCCCAGCATTTGAAAATAGATGCTGTGCGCGGTCAGTGGATTCAGTGGGTTTGGCGCATACAAGCCAAATACATAAGCATTGGCCACCGCGTAGCCGCCGCCGGTAATTCGGTCTGCTGCCAAATTAAATGCCATATGCCAGGCATTGATGCGCCCCATCGCAGAATCATCCGAGTCATAAGTCTGCACCGTACTCATCCGTGAGTACCAGCTTTCCGGCATGAACATCAATGCGACCGGCACCAGCGCCAACAGGCCGAGCAGCAGCCAGCCTTTGTTCTTGCTCTTCAAGACCAGAAAGATGGTCATTGCCGACAGCGCCAACAACGCCCCCCGCGATTGACTACCCAGCGCCGAAAACACGCTCAGCACCGCCATCGCTTGCAAACCTCTTTTGTAATACTTGTTGGTTTGCTCGCCGGCCAAGAAAAACAGCAAGGGCACCACCATGACGGCCGCCAAAGCAAACGCATTGTTATCTTCGACAAATGAGGACGGCGGCCCCCAGACCCGGTGCGAACCGCCCGACAACACCGTAAACAAGCCGCCTTTGGCACTCAGTATGCCAATACTCAAGGTCAGCACCCAAGTCATTATCTTGATCTGCTTCTCGTTGACAATCAATGCATACGCAATGATCACCATCAAATTAATCTTGATGACCCGCTCCAACATACCAAAACTCGGGGCCGGGAAAAACGCCGCCATCGTGGTGATACACATCCACAGCGTCAAGGCAATCAGCAAATTACTCGAAGGATTGAAGGCGCTGCGGCACTCGTCCTTGGTAATAAACAGGCCGATAAAAACAACTGCCGCAGCCGCCAGCGCAAACGGCATTTGATAGGCGAAGCCATAGGTGTATCGATGCGGATTCAATACACTCATGACGATCCAAACCATCAGGCTGACCCAGGGATGCTTGAATCCGCGCGTCAACGCGACCGCCACCGCAATGGTTAAAACAATGTCGCGCATGGCTCAGCCATCCTTTTTCACCGCGAGCGAAACAGCCTTGAACAAGGCGACCTGCGCGCCAGTCGTTTGGCTCCAGCCAAAATTCTCCGCATAAGCGCGTACCGCAACGCGGTCGATCGGCTCACTCAGCATGTGCCGAATCGCTGCGGCAAAACTGGTGCCGCTCGCCTGCTCGACCAGGACGCCTGCAACCGGGTCGGCCACCACTTCGGGCGAGCCCCCCACGGCCGTTGCCACCACCGGTGTGCCGCAAGCCATTGCCTCCAGCAGCACATTGGCCCAGCCTTCGCGGCTCGACGCCAACAGCAGCAGATCGGCCGCGCTATACCAACGCAGCAGATCAGCGTTGGGCAGGGCGCCGGTCAATGTCACACGGTGGTCGACGCCCAGCCGGCGCGCCAAGGCCAGCAGATTTGAGCGCTCGGGGCCCTCTCCCACGATGACCAGGCGTGCCTGTGGATGCGTAGTCTGCAGTGTCGCCAAGGCCTCGATCAAAAACCGGTGACCCTTCAACTCAACCAAATGACCGACGCTGAGCAGGATGGGCGAGCCTGCAAGATCCAACTCCTTGCGCATTTGCGCTTGTGGCAAAGGCCGAAAGCGCTGCAGGTCAACACCGTTGCGCATCACATGCAGGCGGCTTTCGGGCAGCCCCCAGGTGCGCAGCACATCGACCAAGGCCGCGCAAACGCCAATTGAAGCACTCGCCTTGGCGGCAGCCCACTGCATCATTCGACGTGGCAAGGCGTAATGGCGCAGCAAATTCAGATCGGACCCACGTGCCGTGATGACAAAGGGCTTGTTGAGCCAGCGGGACAGCAGCGCCGCCGCAACACCGTCCGGGTAAAAATAATGAGCGTCGATCACATCAAAATCATGGCCCTCGGCCTGCAGGCGCCGAATCGCCGGCAAGGCGCCCAAAGCCATGCTGAGTGGCGCCAAGGTCATGCCGACCTTGGGCGGCAGAAAATAGCGCGGATGCAAAACGTCGATGCCGTTCCTCGACTCGCGCTTGGGCGTGGACGCCATGCGAGCGTATTCACCCCAACGCGGGTTTTGGGACGGGAACCAGGGCACCGGGGCCACCACATGGGTCGTCACTTGGTCACTGCTCAGCAATTCGCGCAGCCGGGTTTCAACAAAAATGCCATGGCCCGGCCTGACGCTGCTGGGATAGAGCGACGAAAACAGCAAAGTGCGCAGACGTGGCGCGTCCGTCATGGTTTGATCAACGCGCCGTACACGGCCGGGTAGTTGGCGACGCTGGCCGTCCAGTTCCGTTCACGCTCGACAAAAAGCCGGCCCGCGGCGCGGTACTGCGCCCAACGCTCGGGCTGAGCAAGGAGCTGCAGCACGGCTTGCGCCAAGGCACCGGCCTGCCCCGCCGCAAACAACACGCCGGTCTCGCCGTGGCGGATCAGCTCTTTGTGCCCGCCCACATCGGACGCCACCAACAAGCGCCCTTGCGCCATCGCCTCCAAGGGCTTGAGCGGCGTCACCAGCTCGGTCAGGCGCATCGAATGGCGCGGGTAGACCAAGGCATCGACCAGGTCGTAATAGCGATTGACCTCGGTGTGCGGCACACGCCCGGTGAAAACAACCTTGTCTTGCACGCCGAGTTGCTGCGCCTGCGCCTTCAAGGCCGCCTCTTGCGGCCCGCCGCCCACCAGCAGCACCCGCACATCCGGGCGCTGCTGCAGCAGCAAAGGCAAGGCCTCGAGCAGCAAATCCAGCCCCTCGTACGCATAGAAAGAGCCGATAAAGCCCAGCACGGTGGCGCCACTCAGACCCAGCGCGGCCTTGAGGCCCTGATCGGGCTCACCGCCGGGCTCAAAATTGTCGATATCGACCGCATTCGGGATCACGGTGACCTTGCTGGCCGCCAGCCCACGCGCGACGATGTCGGCGCGCAGGCCCTCGCAGATCGTGAACACATGGTCGGACCGTTTCAGCGCATGGGTTTCCAGCTGGCGGGTCAGGCGGTAGCGCAAGCTGCCTTCACGCGTGGTGCCGTGATCCACCGCGGCATCCTCCCAAAATGCGCGCACTTCATAGACCACCGGAATCCCCAGGCGCCGCCCAACCCGCAAGGCCGGCCAGGCATTCAAGACCGGCGAATGCGCATGCAAGATGTTGGGCCGGACCTGCTCCGCCACGCTTTGCAAGCGCCGCTCCAACTGCTGCATCAAGCGCAACTCCCCCAGGCCGGGCAGGCTGGGGGCAGCATCCGGCACCGGCGTGCGAAAGAAATGCCAACCGTCGACGTCTTGCTCCAGCTGTGCTTTGTCGGCCGGAGTCGTCAAGCCCTGACCATGCTTGGGGCTGGTGATGTGAAAGGTCTCCCAGCCGAGCTTGCGTTGCTCGCGCAGCAAGTTCAAGGTGCGAAAGGTGTAACC
>JADMJQ010000135.1:15039-44142 GCA_018780415.1 Roseateles sp.
CAGGGGGATCGAATGATCAAGCACATGGAGCACGCGCACGCTCATGGAGCGACCACCAGGGCAGGCGCTTCGGCCATCGCAATCGATGATCCGCCGTCCATGACCTGACCCAGGAATGCATCAAACATCAGCAAGCTCCAAAGCGGCGCGCTGTAATCGCGCGCGCCGGACTGATGGGCTTGCACCAAATGGGCCAGATAGGCCGGATCGAAAATCCCGGTGTCGGCCAGGCGCGGGCCCAGCACCGAGCGGCGCAGGCGATCTTTCAGCGGGCCTCTGAACCAACGCGCCAGTGGCACGGAAAACCCCATCTTCGGCCGGTACATGATGTCGTGCGGCAGATGCGGCTCCAGCGCCTTCTTCAACAAGTACTTGGTCTCGCCGCCCCGAATCTTCAGCGAAGACGGAAGGGTCGCCAGCCACTCGACGATTTCATGGTCCATCAGCGGCTCACGCACCTCCAGCGAATGCGCCATGCTGGCCCGGTCGACCTTGGTGTTGATATCGCCGACCAAATAGGTATGGGTGTCGATGTATTGAATCAAGGCCAGCGGATCATCGGTGCCGGCATTGGCCGCATGGCGCTCGAACACCTCGCGGGCCGTGTAGCCGCCCAGCTGCGACTTGAAGCCAGGGCTGTACAAGCGCATGCGGTCGGCGTCGCGCAGCAGCGACATGCTGTGAAAGTAGGCCTGTACCGAGTTGCGGGCCAAGGCCTCGAAGGTCGTTTTGGCCCTGAACACACGCGGCGCCCAGTCGGCCTTGGGATAGAGCTGGCCCAGCGTGCCGAACACGGGTTTGCGCAAGCCCAGCGGCATCGCCGAGCGCATGCGCTCCTCCATCAAATGCAGCTTGTAGCGCCGATAGCCGCCGAAGGTCTCATCGCCACCATCACCCGACAAAGCGACCGTCACATGCTGGCGTGCCAACTGACAAACCCGGTAGGTCGGAATGGCCGAGCTGTCCGCATAGGGCTCGTCATACAGACGCGCCAGCGTGTCGATCAAATCAAAATCATCGCTTTTGACGATTTCAAGTCGGTGGTTGGTTTTGTAGCGATCGGCCACCGTCTGCGCGAACGCGGACTCATTGAACGAGGGGTCATCAAAACCAATCGAACAGGTATTGACCGGCGCGGCGGATTGCTCGGCCATCAAGGCCACCACGGCGCTGGAGTCCACGCCGCCGGACAAGAAGGCCCCCAAGGGCACCTCGGCAATCATGCGCAAACGGATCGACTCTTTCAACTTGGCGATCAGCTCCTCGCTGGCCTGCTGGTCGTCGATCTTGGCGTCCAGCGTGAAGCGCACATCCCAAAAGCGCCTGGGCTCGCCGACCTTTTGCCCGCGGCGTATCACCAAGGTGTGACCCGGTGACAGCTTCTTGGCCTGCTTGAAAATGGTGCGCGGCTCGGCCACATAGCCGAGCGCAAAATATTCTTCTACCGCCAGCGGATCGATGTCGCGGCGCAGCCCACCATTGCCATCTTGATAAGCCAGCAACGACTTCAGCTCGGAGCCGAACAGGAAGCTGCCGTCATCCAGCAGCGCGTAGTAAAACGGCTTGACGCCCAGGCGATCGCGCGCGATGAACAGGCATTGCTGATTGCGATCCCACAGCGCGAAGGCGAACATGCCGCGAAAGCGCTTGACGCAATCCTCACCCCAGGCTTCCCAGGCATGCACAATCACCTCGGTATCGCTCTTGGTGTGGAACACATGGCCCAAGGCCAGCAACTCGGGAATCAGCTCCTGGTAGTTGTAGATCTCACCATTGAAGACGACGACAACACTGCCGTCCTCGTTGAACAGCGGCTGCTGACCGGTGGCAATGTCAATGATGGATAGGCGCCGATGCCCGAAACCCAGGCCCGGCTCGAGATGCAAGCTGCCCTCATCGGGGCCGCGGTGCAGCTGCGAGTCATTCATGCTTTGCAGCACGGCGCGGCTCAGATCGCGTTTGCCTCGGGTGTCAAAGAAGCCGGTGATTCCGCACATAGACGCTTTTGTGATTGCTAAGTTATTGGCCTTGGCCGAGGAGTTCTTGCGCGTAGATGCCCTGGTATGTCGACACCATCGCCGCCAAGCTGAAGCTCGCCTGCACCCGCGCTCGGCCGGCACGGCCCATGCTCGCAGCAAGCAAAGGCTGGCCGGCCAGGCTCAGGATGGCCGCCGCCATGGCGCGCTCATCGGTGGCCGGCACCAACAAGCCGGTCACGTCTTGCTGCACCAGATCGGCACTGCCGCCAACCGCGGTCGCTAGCACCGGCAAGCCGCTCGCCATAGCCTCAAGAATCGTATTCGAAATTCCTTCGGCCAAAGACGGCAAGGCAAAGCAATGCAGGCCGCGCATGATATCCGCCACATCCTGGCGTTCTCCCGGCAACCAGGCCAAATCAGCCACGCCCTCTTCATTAAGCAAGCTTTGTGCCTGAGCGCGCAGCGGCCCCTCCCCGACCATGACCAGGCGCAAGCGCTGGCGCAACACGGGCGCTTGGCGCAGGGCCAACACAAAAGCACGCGCCAACATCAACTGGTCCTTGACCGTCGCCATACGGCCGACCGTGCCCACCATCCAATGCTGAGCCGGGTCGAAGGGGCAACCCCTCACCGGTGACGGCCCGGCCGGCGCTGGTTGGAAACGCTCGGTGTCCACGCCGTTATAGAGCTGGCTGATGCGCCGCTCCGGCACATGGACGGCCAGCTTCAGGTACTCGGCCAAGTCACGCGACAAGGCGATGTAATGGTTGACGAAGGGGCGATAAAAGCGCCGCACCCGCTGGTGGGCGCGGTTGCTGCCGTCGAGGTCACTGACATCGCGGCCATGTTCGCCATGAATGCGCACCGGCACGCCGGCCGCCCACGCCGGCAACTGCACCTCCAGCGCGGCCAGGTTGCGGCTGTGCACGATGGCGGGGCGCAAGCGCCGAAACAATTGATAGAGCTGTGGGTAAAGCCAAAAACCATGGCCAGGCGGCTTGTGCAGGGCAATGAACTCCACATCGTCACGTTGCACGCGTTGGCGAAAGTCGGTCACTTCGGTCAACGCCAACACGGCGTGGCGATAGGCGCCCGGCGACATCTGATTGATCAGATTGACCACACCGTTCTCCAACCCGCCGGTATCAAAGCGGTACATCACATGCAGCACCAAGGGGCGCGGATCGGCTTGAACAGGCCTCATGGCTGAGCGGCGGGTGCTGGGCCGCTGGAGCGCGCCTCGTCCCGGGTGGCGCGCAACCAGGCGTCCAGGCTGAGCCAGTTGTCGCGCAAGAATGCCTGCAGGCGCGCCTCGCCGCCGAGCTTGTCGGTATAGAACACCAGCATCGCCGCATCGTCGCCACGCCCCAGCAAGCGGTAAACGGCACCGACGACCTTGGCCTGCCATTCACTGGTCATGGGGCGGCCGTTGATCCAGTAGACCCGCCACACCTTGAGGCGATCATTGACTGAATTCGCGTCGCCAAGGCTGGCAGCACCCGCTCGCCGCAGCTCGGCCGTCTGCAGGGGCAGCACGAGGCCGCCCACAGGCTGGCTGGCGCTGGCGGCGGCGACCATGGCCCAGTCGGCATCATTCGACTTCACCAGCACATGGTTGGAGCTGATCAGCTTGCTTTGGTAAGTCTGCTGCCGAAAGTAGGCGATATAGAGACCCACCGATGGGTTCTGCGAATCGGTGGTGCCGGGGCCAGGATGGTGAAAGCTGCCCTGCCACTCCGCGCGAGGATGCTCGATCACGGGCTTGAATCGAGGGGCAGCCCCCGCTGCTTCAAGCTGCCATTTGTCGTGGCTCAGCGGCGGCGCGGTCAGAGCAAACTCGACAGGGCCGCCAGAGAGTTCAAGCGAGTTGAGAACAAAATGCGGCGCCACAACGACGGCCAAGACGCCGAACCAAGCAAGCAACCAGGCCGGCCTTGCCCGAGCAAACCCGTCTGAAGCGTCGACTGCCTTGGGCTCCGGAAGCGGAGCATCGGGCTCGGACCAGCGTGCCCCCACCATGAACATCAGCAGCATGATGATGGTCGGCGCCGGTGGCGATCTTGTTGTCCGAAAAATGCCCCAGCATGACGATGATGTAGGCCCGCAACCAGTTGGCGATCAAGGGCAGCGCGATGGCCACGCCAACAAAGATCCAGCGCCGCGCCAGCGACCGGTAGTTCAGATAGGCAAACAAGGTGCCCACCATCACCGAGGCCATCAGATACCGAATCCCGCTGCATGCTTCGACCACCGACCAATTGCCGCTCGGGATGACGAACTCCTGGCCTTCGCGAAATACCGGAATGCCACTGAGGCGAAGCGCGGCGACGGTGAAATCGGCCGTCCACTCCATCAACTTTGGCGTCATGAACTCGCCTATCGGTACGGCAAAGAACAAGAATCCCAAGGGGAAGGCAATCGCCCGCGCCACCGGCCACCCCAAGGCGGCCGGCACGAGCAAGACCAGGATAGCGGTGAAGGCCAATTGGGTGGCGGCATTGACCACGGCCAAATCTCCCAGCAGCCACAGCAAGGCCGCCGCAATCAAGGGCAGCAAGAAGCCGGGCGATGGACTCGGATTGAGGTTGGCCAACACCGCACGCTGACGCCAGATCAACCACAAGCTGATCGGCGGCACCACAAAAGCATGGGCAAAGGTCTCGGAGCGGTTCCAGATTTCGACCATGGCCAAGGCCGTGTCGCGGTAGAGCCAGAAGACCGCCGCCAGCAACAGCAGAAAAGCCGGCAGGGCAAGGCGCCAAGCGACGGGAATACGCATGGAATCCTTCATCATCCTGCCCTGGGGTCCCGGTGCGTCAGGCGGTGCAGGTGCGTGTCGATGCCGGCAAGATGAGCCTCCCAGCTGTAGTTCCTGAGCACACAGCCGCGGCCGGCCGCGCCAACCCGGTCAGCCAGGCCGGGGTCACTCAACAAGCGGCTGATCGCGCGCACGAAGTCATCTGGCTCCGTGGCGCAGAACAAATCACAGCCAACTTCACCGTCGATCGCATCGCCACAGGTGCTGGACGCCACCACCGGTCTGGCCATCGCCATCGCCTCCAAAATCTTGTTCTGAATGCCGCGCGCCAAACGAAGCGGCGCCACCACAACGGCCGCGTGCTGCAGAAACGGCCGCACGTCCGGCACGGTGCCCGTCACGCTGACGCTGTCACTGGCCAAGGCCATCACGGCCGGCGTCGGGCTGCGGCCGACGATATGAAAATGCAGCTGCGGCCAATCACGACGCAGCAGCGGCAGCACCTCGGCGGCGAACCAGATCACCGCATCCGCATTCGGCCAATAGTCCATCGCGCCGGTGAACACCAGCGGCATTTGCTCGGGTGGAAACGGCGACAGACGCGCCGGGTCGGGCGAAAAATAGGCCGCATCGACGCCGTTGCACAGCGCATGCACCGGTGCTGCGCATGCCGGAGCCTGCTGGCGGAACAAGGCCACTTCCTTGTCGGTGACGAAAAAAGACGCCGCAGCCTGCGCAGCGACGGCTTGCTCAAAGGCCAGGAGCTTGCGGCCCTCGCGTCGGTACAGCCATGACAGGGGCCAGGCATGATTGGGCGCGTAGTCACGCCACTTGGCCGAGTCCAGGTCGACAAAATCGACCAACATCGGCAGCTCCGGCAGCTGCATGGCGTACTGAGCCATGGGGCTGGAAAACACCACCGCGGCATCCAGCTTCTCCCGCCCGGCCGTCTGCTTGACCCAGGCACTCATGCCGGCATCCCGGTAAAAGGGCTCACTGAGGGCCTCCCCGGTCAGCAACCCACGCAGCGACGCCAACTTCGCTAACGCTGGATTCAGCTGCACCACATGCAAATCGGCGCAAAACACCCGCACCAGGTCCAGATACTGCATATCGGCGGGGTCGTCGACAAAGGCGCCCAAGAAAACTCGGTGCTGCTGCGCCAGATGCTTCAGCAGATGGAAGGAGCGCACCTTGTCGCCTTTATTGGGCGGATAAGGCAGACGGTGCACCAGATAGAGGATATTGGCCATGGTTGCGCGGCAGAGTCAACCGAGGTTGCGCACAATCATCGGCCCCAGCCAATTGGCCACACCCAGGGGCAGGCGCCGCCAGGTCTTGATCAGCAGCTGGTACTTGGCGTTGGCCGGGTTGTTCTGCGGCACGGCGTCGCGCTTGTAGAGGCAATACTCGTAATGCAGCGGTGTCGGCTCAAAACCCCAGTTCTTCTTGAAGGCATAGGAGCCGGTGCCCTGCTTGCTGCGGCCGTAGTCAAACACCTTCAGCCCGCGGGCGCAGGCGCGCCGCATCAGCTCCCAATACTTGAAGTCATTGGCGGCCAGGTCGCGCGCCGCTTCTTCGTCGCCGGCGTAATAAGGCAGGACCTCATCGCGGAAGTAAAAGCTCAGCACCGAGCTGAGCGGGCGGCCCTGGGCGTCGGTGACGGTCAAGACCTCGGCGTCGGCGCCGAACTCGTCCAACAAGGCCGCGAAGTAGCGCTTGGGCATCGCCGGCGTGCCATGCCGGTGGGTATTGCTGGCATACAGCGCAAAGAACCGACTAACGTCCGAATCGATGTGACTGACCAGCGCGTTCTTCAGCCCCTTGCGCACCACCGCCCGGGCCTTGCGCGGGATGGCCAGCATATTGGCCTCGTCGTCGGCGAGGATCTCCTTGCGGAAGGTCACATACAGATCCTGCGCCGGCCAGTCGCTGTGGCGCGGCTGCACATTGCGAAACTCCAGATGATCAGCGCCCAATTGCTTGGCGATGGATTGCGCCTCCAGCTCCAGCGCGGCGGCGGCTTCCTCGTTGTTGGCCGCCACGCCGCCGTAGACGGCAAACGGCAGCGCCACCAGCGAGTGCCCAAACAGCAGGCTTTTGACCTGGGCCAGCGGCAGCACGCCTTCGATCTGCCCGTCGCGTTCGGCGTAGAGGAAGAAGCCGCGGTGCTTGAACACCTGCTCGATCATGCGCAACCAGCCGGCGCGGTGAAAGAACGTGGCCTGCGGGCAGGCCAGCACGAAGGCGTCCCAGCGACGCGCAAGGTCGGGGTCCTGCGCACTCAGGCGCTTGATCTGCAAGGCAGCCGTCATGCGGGCTGTGGGCTCAAGGCCTGGGCAGTGGCAGCCAAGGCCGGGGCCCGTTGGCCCAGAAAGATCTCGTCCATCCGACCCCATTTGAAATCACTCAGCAGGCGCGCGATGCGGCCATGTGTGCGGGCTATATTGACGTAATGCCGAAAGCGCGTCTTGCCGTCAATGCCGGCAACACGGGGTTGCTCGGCGTCAATTTCCCAAGGGTGGCAATAAAATACCGCCGCCTGTTGGTCGTCACGGTTGACCTTGCCGATCATCCAGCGCGACAGCGCATAGGGCAGCAAGCGGAAATAGCCACCGCCGCTGGACGGCAGGTTTTTGTTGAACAGGCGCAGGGTCGTCACCGGCACTTCGAGCAAACCGTCGCGCACGGCATAGGCAAAGCGCGGTGAATCCGGCATGCCGTAATGGTCATGCTGAATCGGGTAAACGCTGGAGCTGTAGCGATAGCCGGCCTCCAGCAGGCTGTCAAAAGCCCAGAGATTGCCGGCACCGATAGAAAAACTCGGCGCCCGGTAGCCCAGCACCTGGTGGCCGCCGAGGTCCTCCAGCAGCTGCTTGGTGCGCACAATGTCGTCGAGAAAGCTCGCCGGCGTCAGGTCGCTGACGCGTTGATGGCCGTAGCCATGGCTGGCCAACTCATGGCCCTGCTCAACAATCCGGCGCACCATCTGCGGATAGCGCTCGGCAATCCAGCCCAGCGTGAAGAAAGTAGCCTTGGTGTCGCTTTGTGCCAGCAGCAATAAAAGCCGGTCCACATTGCGCTCGACCCGGCACTCGCGCTGATCCCAATCACCGCGGGCGATATAGGGCGCAAAAGCCGAGACCTGGAAGTAATCCTCCACGTCGATGGTCATGGCATTGCGCAGCGGCGGGCTTGAGGTCGGCATCAACATGGTTGGGGGCGTATGTTCAGAGATCTTGGTCAAGCGCGAGCTGCTCATCAATCCTGCTTGACCGACTCGACCAGCTTTTGCAGCAGCGCCAGCGTTTGCAGATTGATGCGCTCCAGCCGCATCAGACTGGCTTCCAGCCGCTGCAGGCGGTCGCCCTGCTGCGCCAGCGTCAGGTTAGACAATTCATTTGACAGGCTGTTGACTTCCGCCGAGCTCAACTTGAGGCGCGCCAGGTCGTAGCTGTGTTGATCCTCGCCGGCGGCCGTCAGCATCTCGCCGGCGGCGCCGCTGAGCTTGGCCGGAATCGCGCTTTCCTTGGCAATATCGCTGAGGGCCTCCTCGACATCGGCCAAACCCAGATGGGTCTTGTTGCCCATAAAGCCGAGCAGCAGCAAACGATCACAAAGCGAATTGATACGGCGCGGTATGCCTTGGCTGGCCTTGAAAATCGCCGGAAATGCGTCGGCCGCGAAGGACGGCTTGCCGCTGCTGCCGGCGCATTTCAGTCGGTGCTCGATATAGCGCTGCGTCTCGTCCTCGTCGAGCGGGCCGATATGGCAGGTGGCCGCGACTCGCTGGCGGAACTGTTCCATCTCGGGGCGTTGCAAGATGCCGCGAAACTCCGGCTGGCCAACCAAGAAGGTCTGCAACAGCGACTGGTTGCTGAACTGGAAGTTAGACAGCATGCGCAGCTCTTCAACCGCGCGGGCGGTCAGGTTCTGGGCCTCGTCAACAATCAACAGGCAGCGCTTGCCCTGGCTGGTCTGGCTGACGAAGAACGCCTCGAGCGTCATCAAAACCTCGGACTTGGGCAAATCCTTGACCCGCACGCCGAAGGCCGAGCCGACCATGCGCAGCGTGTCCTCGGCATCCAACTGGGTGGTGACCAGGTTGCCGATCACCACATTGCTGCGATTCAGACTGTCCAGCAGGCCACGCAGCAGAGTCGTCTTGCCGGCGCCGATTTCGCCAGTGATGACGATGAAGCCGTCATTGCGCAGCACGCCATAGTCCAGATAGGCCTTGGCGCGCCGGTGCTGCTTGCTGCCGAAGTAAAAGTTAGGGTCGGGGCTGAGCTGAAAAGGCTTGCTGCTCAGGCCGTAGAACGCTTCGTACATGGATGTTTAGAACTGGTGAACCAAGGTTGCAAAGACCGCATTTTCACGGTACGGCAATTGCCCCTCAAACAAGGAGTAACGCGCACCGACGGTCAGCGTGCCAAGCTGACCCGGCTGCCCGCTCCAGCTGGCATTGATCGTCCGCAAGGTGCTGGACTGGCTCCCCAGGTCGCCACGCACCTGACGGTGCGAAAGGCCCAAGTTCGTCGAACTGCTCGGCGTCAAACGGTATGAGAGGTTCGCACTGGCATTGCGCTCCTGCACCAATGAAGACTGGGACAAGTCCCCCGAACCAGGCAGTTGCTCACCAATGCGGCTGTTGCGACTGCGCGAATAGGCGGCGGTCACCGTAGTGAGAAGGCCTTGCCACGAACCCGAAAGCTCTTGCCTTCGCTGCAGCGAAGGCGCGGACGATACGAAACCCGATGTTGCCGGCGCATTGGGGCTGAGGCCCCGCTCCAACAAAAATTGCCGCACCAGCAGGTCACGCTTGATCGGGTCGGGCTCGATACTTTCAAACTGAAAGAAGAACAGGCTGTAATTGCTTTGCTGTCCGCCTTGGCCGCCCAAGCCCTGGGACACACTGCGGGTGTCCGAGTAGCGGATCGACGAACGCTGAAAGCGGTGATTGAAACTGAGGGTATGGCTGTCGCCGTAATCATGGCTTTGATAGTCGCCCTGCACCGAGGTACGCGGTGTGGGGGTCCATTGCGCATTCAAGCCATAGGTCGCACCGGCTTGTCCGGCGCCGGTCAGCAAGTCACTGCGTTCAATGCCGACATTGCCCGCCATCGCCAAATCAACGTCGGGTCGATAGCGCAAAGCGGCGGTCGCCGATGAACGCTTGTTATCGCTGCCGGCATCGAAACTGGACTGCTGAGTCGTTGCCGACGCCGACCAATTCAAGGGCCCGGTGGCCAAGCCGTCGGTGCTCAGCGACAAACTGGCGAGCCGCGAATCGCCGGCGACCGAATCCTTGACCCTGGTTTCGGTCAGGCTGCCACTCACCTGGTAGGTGGCGACATTGCCCAGGCGCCCAAGCAAACGGGGCGAAATCGCCAGCGTGGCCACTTCCGAGCTGTTTGGATTGCGTATCGCGTTCTCGGCCGAACTCTGCTGGCCGAAGGCGGACTGCTGTTGCTGACCATAACTGGCCCGCGCTTCAACAAACAGGCGGCGCTCAATCACCTCCAGCGTGCCGGAGGCCGCCAGCGTATGTTGCACGTCATTCGATCGATCGCTTTTGGCGTACAGCAGGCCATTGAGCGCGTAATCAAGATTGCCGCGCAAGCGCCCTGCTGTGCTGCTGATATTGACGCCCGGTGCGATGACACTGATCAAAGCGGCATCTTTCTCCACCTCACTCAGATTCAAATTGTCGGTCCAGGTTTGTGTCAGGCTGAGGCGCGGCTGCACCCGAAACCCCAGGCCCGCAGCACTTGAGCCCCCCGTGGCGACAGCGCCGGAGCCAAGGCCAAGACCGGCCAACTGGGCATGCACGGCGCTGTGACTCAGGGCCGAGGCCAGCGCCACTACCAGGGTGAGGCGCAGAGGTCCGCCAGTGCGACTCGAAACAGGCGCAGCAGCCAGCACAGCGAGCCCCGCCCCGAGACGGGCCTCAGCCTTTGGCGCCGGCACCGCTGTCCCCCTCACCATAGCCGTAGCCATAACCGTAGCCATAGCCGTATCCATAACCGTAGCTACCGGACGCTTGCCCACTGGCTTGGTTCAGCAGCATCATCTTGAGTGGGCAGGACTCGATGGTGGCCAAGGCTTGCTGAACCGCGGTTTGTGAGGTGCTCTCGGCCCGCACAACCACAACGATCTGCCCCATATGGGAGGCCAGCACACGGGATTCGGTGGTCAGCAACAGCGGCGGCGAGTCAAAAATAATGATTCGATCCGGATAGCGTTTGGCCATATCGTCCAGTAAGTGGCTCATGGCGTCACTGGCAAGCAGCTCGGTGGCGCGCTGGTGCGGCGAGCCGCTGGGCAGCAGGGTCAGTTTGTCGACGTTGGTGCGCAGCATCACGTCGGCCATGTCAAATTTCTGCTCCAAGACGTCGAGCAGGCCAGGGCCTTGCGGCAAACCCAGCATGCGCAACATCGAGGGGCGTGCGACGTCGGCGTCGACCAACATCACCGTGTTGTCCAACTCGGCGGCAATGCTCAAGGCCAGGTTCAGGGACGTGAAGCTCTTGCCCTCGCCCGCCAAGGCACTGGTCACCATGATCAAGTTGGCGTGATTCAAGGACGCCGCGCCCTTGCCCATGGCGTTCTTGATCAAAGGCCGCTTGATCACGCGGTACTGGTCGGCCAATTGCGAGCGACCGGCGTTCGGGGTAATGAAGCCCTGTGCGGCGAGGGCTTCCAGATCCAACTCAACCCGCTTGGACGCCGAATGCGGCGCGTCGCTGATCTGGGATTTAGGCGCCGCAGCCTGCGCCGGCATGCGCTCGGGCGCATTCAACGCGGCCTCGACCTCGGGGATGGTTTTTTCACCAACCTGCGGCATCGAGGAAGACGGCACCGGCACCGGCTTGGCCGAATCTTCGGGCAACACCACGCCGGCTTGGCGCAGCTGTTCGAGCCTGAGGGCGGCTTGTTCGATCAAGCTAGTCATTTCAAGCCACCTGCCTTGTTGCCAAATACGCCACCACCGACAGGCCAAGCACAAACAGGCCAATCAAACTGCCACTGGCAGCACCGAAACGCAAAAGGTCTTTGCGCTGGCGTTTCAGGTCCGCCTCCGACACCAAGCGCGTCACCACGCCCAATATGGGCAGGTCGATGCGCGCGCGCAGTTCCAAAGCGTCGTGAAAAACCGGCCGCAGCATGCTCACCAGGAAAGAAACAGCAACCCCCGCCATCAGCGAGGCCACCATCACGCCGGCCAGCAACAGCAAGCGATTCGGCGCCACCGGCTTGGGCGACACGCGTGGCGGGTCGATCAAGCGGAAATCAGCCACACCCGAAGCCAAATCAAGTTCACCCGACATCGAGGCCGACTCGCGCCGGGACACCAAATCTTCGTAATTCTTCTTGTGGATTGAGTAGTCGCGGTTGAGCTGAGCCGCCTCGGCATCCAGCTGCGGCGCTGTCCGTACCCCCGCCATGGCCTGACCGTAACGGGCCGAATACTCGTCCACCCGCGCCCTCAATGTCGCCACCTGAACTTCGCTTTGCGCCAGCAAACGGCTCATTTCCTGCGCCGTTGCGCTGCCATTCACGCCACCCACCGAAACCGGCGACGCCAGCGCAGCCTTGCGCAGCTCCTTCACCTTTTGCCGTTTTTCATCCTCAATATCGGCAATCGATTTGCGTGCGCTGATGACATCGGGATGTTGCTCGGTGTAGCGCTGCAGCAAGGAGTCCAAATTGCGTCGCTGCCCATCCAGGCGAGCGTCCAGCTCGGGCGTCGCCAAATTCATCGCCGACTCTTGGAGCAGGCTCTGCGTTGTGCTTGAAACACCCTTGCGCTCCGCATCCAGCTGCGCCTTGGCAGCGTCCCGTCCGTTGACGGCTTCCCGGTATTCCAGCCTGGCCCGGTCCAACTCGACGCTCATTTCACGCAGTCGTGAGGCGGAGTCCTTGCCGTCCGCGTTCATGGTCTGCAGATTGCGCAGGCGAAACTCCTTCAAACGGCCTTCAGCTTCTTCGAGTTTGCCTTCGTAAACCTTGATCTGCTCATTGATGAAGGTCGCGGCCGTGGCCGTGTCCTTGCGGCTGGAACCGAGGCTGGATTCCACAAAGATGGACACAAAGGACTGCACCACGCGCTTGGCGCTTTCTTTGTCCGAATCCCGGTAGGCCAAGGTGTAGAGGTTGTCTCGCGCCGTGCTTTGAATCGACAGATTCCGGGTCACCGTTTCGATCAGTGCTTCTTGCTGCGCCTTGGACTGATTCTTCAGGTCCAAATCCGCCATCCGCACTAGCTTCTCCACGTTAGGGCGGCTGATCAAGGTGCGGCTCAGCATCACCACCTGCTGCTCGATATTGGGCTGAATCGCCAGCCCGGACATCAAGGGCTTCAAGATCGACTGGGTATCGACAAAAATCCGCGCACTGGCTTCGTAGCGGTCCGGCAACGCCATCACCGCCACCGCGCCGACGATGCCGATCAGCCAAGCCACCGCCAAGCCTGGCCATCGGTATTTCCAGCTTCGCTTGGCTATCGCGAGCGCCTGGGCAATCAGTAAATCCATCTGAGGCTGTTCTCTAGAGTGTCAGGTGTGCATCGATCAAGCCACCAGCGGCCCAAGCGGCCAACTGTTTGATCAGCAAAATAGGGTCCGCAGTGCTCGCAAACTTGCCGGGCAAGTCACGCCGAGCGCGGCGGCATATCGAATCAGAAGAAACTCTGCGGAATGATCAACACATCGCCGGGTCGCATTTCGACATTGGCCGACACATCGCCGCGCTTGATCAAGTCACGCAGGCGCACCGAGTATTGCTTGCCACCTTCGGACGAGCGAAGAATGGTGGCGTCGTTGCCGGCCGCGAAGTCCGTCAAGCCGCCGACGGTGATCATCACGTCCAGCACCGACATATTCATTTTGTACGGCAGGGCCTGCGGCCTGGCGGCCTCCCCGATAACGCGGATTTGCTCGCTATAGGGCCCGACAAAGCCCGTCACGATCACGGTCACCACCGGGTCGCGCACATACTTGCCGAGCTGCTTCTCAATCTCGCGCGCGAGTTCGATGGGGTTTTTGCCCTGGGCCAACAGTTCATCGATCAAGGGCGTGGCGATCTTGCCGTCGGGCCGTACCGGCACCGACATGGACAACTCGGGATTGCGCCAGACGATGATGTTGATGTTGTCACCAGCGCCGACGATATAGCTGTAGTCCTGTGCGGTGGCGGTGACCGGCGCCGGTGGGAATCGACCCGAGGTAGCGCATGCTTGCAGTAGAAAGACAGCTGCAGCACAGAGAGCAAGGCCCAACTGGCGCGAAAAAATACCCATGCTCTTGTTCAAGGCAACTCCTCAAAGGTTTCTGAAATCTGCTGCAAATTTGGCGCAAACCTAACGCTGAGGGCCCAGCCAGATCGGCCAAGCAATGGCCAAGCCCAGCGCCCTCAAACGCGGCTGGATCATGCCACAAAGCATCGGCCTATGACGGGCCCTAATCAAGGGGGATGGGCCTCAAATAGGCAGTGATACGTGGGTTTTTGCCAACTCAATCACGTCCAAGCAAAGGCAGGGCAAAACCTACCTTGGCCCAATCAACCCTTCAGCATCGGCCGAATCGAAGCCGGCACTATTCGCTGCAACGGGTTCGCAGCGCCATAGGGGCGCCAAGTGCAGCAGAGTTTTTTCCTAAAAGCCTCGAACTGCGCATGACCCTACTCGTGGGACCAGAGCCAAGCGCTTACAACAGCTCCTCGACCGTCAGCAGCCGGTAATGGACCGCCAAGGTCGCGCCGCAGCTGCGTGCGATATCGGCAGCTGCCTGCGCCTGCTCCACGCCGCTGACCTTGACCAGCAACCACCTGCAGCCTTCTTTGGTCAGACTGACGTAGCGGCGCAGCAGCGTGATCTCGTAGCCAAAGCCCGCCAGCACGCCGGCATTCTCGACCATGCTCTCAAGCTCCTCCAGCGTCTCGCTGGGTGCGAAATGCAACACTTCTTCGCTGGGCCAGGTGTGAGCCTGCGGCCCCGTCTGCAAGGCAGCAAGCAGGCCATCTGTGAGCGCTTGCGTCGGCAACCCGACCATCAGCCAACCGACCGGTTTGAAGACGCCGAACGAGGTCGGCACTTGATGGACGGCGGTGATATCGCTTGTGGGCATGGTGAACTCCGTTGCTTGACCAAGTCAGCTTGCTGAGCCGGCCTTTGGCGGTCTGTGCGCTGGGCCACAGACGCCCGCGGGCGCGCGACCTATAAACCGCTGGCAACGACTTCGTTCCAGCAACGCTACCGCCAGACCGCAGCCGCGGCGAAAGGAATCCCATGCAACACCCAAACAGCTTCGCCCCCCGTACTGCGCTTTCTACGCTTTCTGCTCTTGCCGCCGCCTTGGTCGCCGCCCTCGCGCTGAGCGCCTGCGACAAGCGCCCGCCCGATCCACCGGAACCTCGGCTCGCTCCTACGGCCGCAGGCACTGTGGACACGACGACCCCGGCCGCATCGTTGACAGCAACGCCGTCGGTGCCGGCAGCCGCTGAGGTCTTCGCCAACGCTGACAACACGACAGCCAACAAGGCCGACCCGACAGCGGGCCGCAGCAACAGCGCGATGAGCCGGACACAAGAGTCCACGGCGATGCCCATGCCGGGCCAGAACAACGACCATTCGGCGCCGCTGACGCCGCCCAAAAAGCCCGCCAGTGGAGCGAGCCGCCCTTGAAGTCACGCTTCCCCTCATACCAAGTCAGGAGTCCTTGATGTCTGCATCCCACAAGCACCACCACCCCAACACCGACGTCCCTCCCGAGTTCGACCCGGTCGAGTTACCGGTGGAGCCGGACCAAGGGCCGATGCCGGCGCAAATCCCGGCCGACCCCGAGCATGACCGCTTGATCGATCCCGAGGCTTGAGACGCGCAGCGGGGCTGCGCGCAATCCGCCATGGCCCCGCGGACCCTCACTTGGCGCGCGGCTGCTGAGTCCGCAGGTCGGGCGGTACCAGCTGACCGGCGCGCAGCTGTTTGACGGCCTGCACCACCGCACGCGCGACGTTGCGGGCCTCCTCCTGCACCGCCTTGTCCTCGTCGAGCGCTTCATGGCTGTTGTAGTAGGGCTCGAAGTAGCCGATATAGCGGTCCAGCTTGGACGCCGTGCCGGCGCCTATCAGCCCCATCCAATCCAACCAGTCGGCGAGATTGCGGCGGTGCACTTCGACGCCGGCCACGTCGCCATGGACGACCAGGCCATAGGCACGGCCGGCCAGATGTTTGGGGAAGTCCCAGCCCTGCTGCTCGATACGTTTGGCCTCGGCCACCTTTTTGCCATGCGTCGTGGTCGGGTCGGGGTTGCCGCCATCGGCCGAGACCATCCGGTCAATCATCAGCTTGAGCGGGCTGGGCGACTGATACCAATAGGTGGGCGCCAGAATGATCACCGCGTGCGCCGCTACCCAGCGCTCATAGATTTCGGCCATCCAATCATCGGCCTGGTCCAACGCATGGTTGGGGTAGCAGCTGCAGGGCCAATGGCACAGCGGCATTGCGCTGGACACGCAGCCTTTGCAGGGATGGATATTGCGCCCGTACTCTGAGGTCACCAAGCTCAGGTCCAGCACATCGGCTTGCAGGCCGGCATGTTCCACCACCTCTTGCGCCATGCCGGTCAACCGCCAGGTTTTGGACACCTCGCCCGGACAAGTGCCGTCATTGCGCGCGCTGCCGCAAATCAGCAGCACGCGCGAGCGCGTCTTGCTATCACTCCAGCACTGTTGCGCTGCCTTCAGGCGCTGGTGCGTGTCCAGCCATTGCACCGACAGCTCATAGCTCGGGTCGGCGAAGGCGCTACCGGCCGGCTGGGTGATGGGCGCCTTGCGGCCTTCTTGCATGGCTTTCCAGGCAATAGCCTCCAGCCTGTCTATGGCCGCGTGTTCGGACTCGAAGGCGGGGTCGTAAAAGCGCCCCTTGAAGCGCTCGCTGAATTGCAAGCGCGTCAGGGGCAGCGGCGCTTGGCCGGTGCGAATCTTGGTCATGACGGATCCCCTTGCGCCTCAGCCGACCTGACCCGCGTCAACTTGTATCGCCTTGCTCGCCACATAGCGCTTGTAGTCGCCAAGCGGTATTGCGGCCGCGCCGTGCGAGTCCGCGTCGGTCCAGCTGATGGTCACGTCGAGGCTTGATTCTTCGACCTCGCAAGGGCCTTTGCGAATTGTGATGTTGGGGCCGTCGCCTTCTCGGTATTCGACGACGCCAACGATGCGAGCTTGCTTTCTCATGACGACTCCAGTGGCTGTGATGGGGCTGCACCTTGACGTCCAGCCACGGCCATCGTGCGTGCCGAACCGCGCAAAGTCTGTGCGCTGACGCACATGAGGAGCTCTGCCCAGCACAGCTTGGTTCGGAACCGCACAGATAGGCAGCCAAGCAGGCCTCAGACTACCGGAATCTCCATGAAATCCCGCCATGCACACCGACCCTTCCCAAGCCGCCGTCAAACCTCAGCCTGAGCCACCCCCAGCCAAGTCGCGTCGCAGCTGGCCCGGCCTGGCGATTTTTTCGATAGTGGGTCTGGGCGCCTTGCTGGCCATCGGTGAGTCGATGGCATGGCCTTGGTTGGCGGCACCGTTGCAGCGCAGCCTGACCCAGCTCTTGGGCCGCGATGTCAGCTTTGATCAGCCCACACCAGCGCAGAACAAGGGCTTTCGCCTGCATTTGCTGGGCGGCGTGCGCATCGAGAGCGGCCGAGTGCAAATCGCCGCGCCGGCCTGGAGCGCCGCGCCCTTTCTCGCGCGGGCGGACGAGGTGCTGATCGAGCTGCGCTACGCCGACCTCTGGCGCGCCTATCGCGGCCAACCCCTGCGCATTCAAACGCTGCAAGCTGCCACGCTCGACGCCCATCTGCTGCGCGGGCAAGACGGCCGCGCCAGCTGGCTGCTTGGCCGCGCCGGCAACGCCACCACGGCCGCCCCACAGTTCGAACTGCTGCGCATCCAGCAAGGCACGCTGCACTACCGCGATGCACTGACCGGCTTCGACACCTTGCTGGCCCTGAGCCTGGCCGACGCCGGCAAGCTGCGTGTCAGCGCCAAAGGCAGCTACCGCACCCTGCCCCTGCAAGCCGATATGACGGCGGACGGCGTGCTGCCCTGGATCAATGCCAGTACAGACACCAAGCCGGTGCCGCTGAGCCTGAACGCCAGCGTCGGCCGGGCCGAGCTCAAATTGAATGGCAGCGCACTCGATGCACTGCGCTTGCGCGGCTTGAAGGGCAGCTTCAGCCTCAGCGGCACCTCGCTGGCCGCCGTCGGCGACCCCTTAGGGCTGACGTTGCCGACCACAGCGGCCTTTCGCGCCCAAGGGGCCCTGCAGCAAAACGGCACGGTTTGGGAAATTCAGGTCGACCAGGCACGCATTGGTGCCACGGTACTGACGGCCGCGCTCAAGTTCGAGCCGGCGCGCCAAGTGCCGCTGCTGACGGGCCGGCTCGGCGGCAGCCGCCTGGCACTCGCCGATCTGGGCCCGGTGCTGGGCACCACGCCGGCCACGGCCGCGCCAGCGGTGACGCCAGTCGCAGCGACGGTCGCTGCGGCAGCTTCAGCCCCGGCGATCTTGTCGCCATTGCCAGGCGCCGCGCTGCCGGTCTCGACACGCGGCCAGGGTCGGCTGTTGCCGAATCGACCGTTCGATTTGGCGGCCTTGCGCAAGATGGATGCCGATGTGCTGATCGCCATCGACGAGGTCGATGCCAACACCACGCTGCTGGCGCCGCTGCGCCCGCTGCGCGCGCGCCTGCGCCTGACGCAAGGTGTGTTGTCCTTGCAAGAGCTGGAGACCCGCATGGGCGGCGGACGCCTGAGCGGCAATCTGCAGCTCGATGGTCGAGCCACCCAAGCGCGCTGGAGCACGACGCTGAACTGGCAGGGCGTGCAACTCGAACAATGGCTGCGCCTGCAGCGCAAGGCCGGTGAGCCGCCTTTTGTAACGGGTTATTTGAACGGCCATGCAAAATTGGCCGGCGAGGGGCGCTCCACTGCCGAGATCTTGGCCAGCCTGAGCGGCCGCATGCGCACCGAACTCAAAGACGGTACGGTCTCGCATCTGGTGATCGAAGCGGCCGGCCTGGATCTGGCCGAGAGTCTGGGCCTGCTGATCAAGGGTGACGAGCCCTTGGCCGTGCATTGCGCCGTGGCCGACCTGCAGGTGCGCGCCGGCGTGCTGAGCCCGAAACTGATGGTGGTGGATACCGACGACTCCACCGTGTTTCTCGAAGGCACGGTGTCCTTGGACCAGGAAACGATCGCGCTGCAGGCCATCGTCAGCCCCAAGGACTTCAGCCCCCTGACGCTGCGCTCACCGGTGCATCTGCAGGGCAGCTTTGCCGAGCCGGAAGTGACGCTGGAAAAGGGCAAGCTCGGCATCAAGTTGGCCGGCGCTGTCTTGCTGGGCTTGCTCAACCCGGTGGCGGCATTGCTGCCCTTGCTGGACCTGGGAGACCTGGAAGCGGCCTCCCAGGACCGGGACGGTTGTGAAGCTCGGGTGAAGGCCAGGGTCAAGTCAAAAACCAAGCCCGGACCCTGAATCGCCAACGCGGCCCCGTCACAGCCGCAGCGCTGTGTTCGCTAACAAACAGAGCGCCCCTCGACAAAGCGCTAACTTGTGAACAGAGCGCAGCTTACTCATTGCCGCGCTTGAGCAGGCATGCCAAGGCATGCCAATGAGTCACTCACCAGGAGCACCCCATGAACTACGAAGAACGCGACCCTTACGGCATCTACCGCGGCAGCAACGGCGACAACAGCGCCGTCGGCGGCTTTGACCCCGAAATCAACCAAGGACCCGGCCCCCGCTTGATGGGCGCCAACACCTTGATCGGCAATGATGTCTACAACCAGGATGGCGACGACCTGGGCGACATCAAGGAAATCATGTTGGACGTGCGCAGCGGCCGCGTCAGCTATGCAGTGCTGTCCTTCGGCGGCTTTTTGACGCTGGGCGAGAAGCTCTTTGCGGTGCCGTGGAGCGCCCTCACCTTGGACACCGTCAACAAGCGCTTCACCCTCAATATCGACAAGACGCGTTTGGAAAGCGCCCCCGGCTTTGACAAGGATAAATGGCCCAATATGGCCGACTCCGAATGGGCGGCCGGCATCCATTCCTATTACGGCACCCAGCCCCATGTCGACAGCTCGATGAACTGATGCATTGATGCAAAGCGAGGCAGCACCCGGATTCAATGCCCGCCTGTGGCGCCGCTTTGTGGCCATCGCCCGGCCTTATTGGCTCAGTGATGAGCGCTGGCGGGCCATCGGCCTGCTGGCGCTGCTGATTCTGTTGCTGCTGGGGCAGACCGCCTTCAATGTCTTGTTCAACCAGGAGACGGGCGAGTTCACCTCGGCCTTGGCGGCGCGCGACGGCGAGCGTTTTTGGAGCGCCATCGGTCGCTACACCGCCATCCTGGTTGGCGCGGTGCCAATTTATGCGCTCTACTTTTATGTGCGCGACACGCTGGGTTTGCGCTGGCGGCGCTGGCTGAGCGACCATTTTCTGGCCCGCTACTTCGAACAGCGGGCCTATTACCGGCTGACAGCGGCGTCCGGCATTGACAACCCGGACCAACGCATCGCCGAGGACATCAACGCCTTCACGCAGCAGTCCCTGTACTTCTCGATGATCATGATCGGCTCGCTGATGCAGCTGATCGCCTTCGCCGGCGTGCTGTGGGCCATCTCGGAAGGCCTGGTCTATTTTCTGATCGGTTACGCGATCTTCAGCACTTGGTTCACCGGCTCGGTTTTCGGGCGCCGCTTGATCGCCTTGAACTTCCGGCAGTTGCAACGCGAGGCCGACTTTCGCTACAACCTGGTGCGGGTGCGCGAGCATGCCGAGGCGATCGCCTTTCACGACGGCGAGGCGCGCGAAATGTCGGCGCTGCAGCGCGTTTTCGACGCCTTGTACGGCAACTACCTGCTGGTGCTGCGCTGGCAGTTCAAGCTCAACCTCTTCCAATACGCGCACAGCTTTCTGATTGCCGTGCTGCCCATCGTGATCATCGCGGGCGAGGTGTTGACGGGCGAGTTGGAGGTGGGCCGCGCGATCCAGGCCGCCGGCGCCTTTGTGGCGATCTTGAGCGCGCTGACGCTGATCGTCGACCATTTCGAGGGCTTGAGCCGCTTTTCTGCCGGGGTCGATCGCCTGCATGCGTTTGCGGCCGCCTTGGACCAACAAAGCGAGCAATTGCAACGCACGCCGAATGACGGGGTGCAGCAAATCATGACCGAGCCCAGCTTCGGCCTGAGCGTGGCGCAGCTGACCGTGCTGACGCCCAACCGCGAACATCTGCTGATTCAGTCCTTGAACTTGACCGTCAAGCCCGGCGAGGGCCTGTTGATCGCCGGTGCCAGCGGCTCGGGAAAAAGTTCGCTGCTGCGCGTCATCGCCGGTCTTTGGACCACAGGATCGGGCCAGGTGCGGCGGCCGGCCGGGCCGGACATGCTGTTCCTGCCGCAGCAGCCCTATCTGCCCCTGGGCAATTTGCGCGATCAACTGATCTACCCGCAGACCGATCGCGATATTTCCGACTCCGAATTGCTACGCTGGCTGGAGCGGGTCAACCTGCCCTTGCTGGCCGACCGCTATGGCGGCCTCAGCGCTGAAGCAGACTGGGCGCGCGTGTTGTCGGTCGGCGAGCAGCAGCGTCTGGCCTTTGCCCGCGCGCTCTTGGCCAAGCCGCGCTATCTGCTGCTGGACGAATCGACCAGCGCGCTCGACGCCGCCAACGAGGCCATGTTGTATGAGCAGTTGGCGGGGCTGGCGATCACGCCCATCAGCGTCAGCCATCACGCCAGCCTACTGCGCCACCACAGCCATGTGCTGGCGCTGCCCGGCGACGGCAGCTGGGCCGTGCAGACGGCCTCGGGCTATATCTGGCAATGAATTTGAAGTACCGGGGCGCTGTGTTCGCTAACGCACAGAAGCCCCGGGGCGGTCGCCCTAAGCTGCACAGCAATCCCTCCGCCACACCAAATCCAAAGGATTCCCATGAAAAACACCGTATTGTTGGCCTCGCTCTTGCTGTCCCTGGGCTTGACGGCCTGCGAAAAGCCTACCGTTGTCAATGTGCCACCGCCTGCCGCGCCCGTGGCTGGCCCAGCCGGCCCCGCCGGCCAAACAGGCCAGCCAGGTCCACAAGGCGCCAGTGGTGCGCAGGGCGACACGACAGTGATCGTCGTCACGCCACCGGCCTCAGCGGTGCAGAACTGAACACCGGTCAGCGGCATCCCAGGAGAACACCATGAGCTTAGGCACCATACTGTTGATCGTTTTGATTTTGATGCTGATCGGCGTCTTCCCGAGTTGGCCACATAGCCGCGGCTGGGGCTACGGCCCTACCGGCGGCCTCGGTCTGGTCGTGGTGATCATTCTGGTACTACTGCTGTTGGGTCGAATTTAGTCAGGCTTACGGTGCGAGGCCCACAGGTCACGACGCTTTCGCAACTCAGCGCGATAGGCCTGGTCGGTCTATCAAACCTGGGTTTGAGTGCTTGCCGTGACTTGGCGACCCAGCCTCTCGCGGCCGGCAGCGGCCCGCGCCCAAGCCTGCCCGAAACGGTCAGCCTTCTATTGCCGACCGTGAATATTGCACCCGCCATTGGGTGGCCCACGGGGGTTGCGCCTGCCGCAGCCCCGGGCCTGCAAGTACATGCCTTTGCACGTGGGCTCGAGCACCCGCGCTACTTGGTTGTACTGCCCAATGGCGACGTGCTGGTGCCCTTCGCCAATGGGCAGGCACTTGACCTGCCGGTGCTCGATGTACTGAGCGGCTTTCTCAGTGAACAAGGTAAGGCGTACGGCCGCCCGGTGGGCGTCGCGCGTGACCGCAGCGGCGCCTTGCTGGTGGCCGATGATGTCGGCCATGTGATTTGGCGCGCCAGCACGGCGCAGCTTCCAAACGCCGCAACCAGGCCCTAAAGCGCCCGCCGAAGCGAACCGCTTCGGCGGGTTGAACCTGCGACCTTCAAGAAAACTACCCCACACTATTGTTGGGCCGAGCACGGCCTTGACGGGCTGTTCGCTAGCACTGTGTGGCCGACGGGGGCTCGGCGGCCGGCGCCGACTCGGGGGGTTTTCGCGCCAGCCCCGCCAACATGGCCAAGACCGAATCCAGCGATGTGCCATTGAGCGCTTTGGACAGCAACTGCTGCGCCAAGCCCGCCACCAACGCTGGCTTGACAAAGCCCCAACGCCAAGGGCGCGCCCAGACCAACAGCCCAGCCGCGGCGGCGCTGCCCAACACCAGGCCCAAGGGGTATCGATTGGCCAGCGGCGCCAAGGCGGCCTTGAGCGTGTCGGCCAATAATGTGGCGGTCATGCGCAAGGGCTGACCCTGCGACCAAGCACTGATCGCTTCGATCAAGAGCGAGGCCGCCGGTGAGGATTTGAGGTCTGTCCAAGGCTTGTCGCCGCCGGGGCCGCGCGACTGCAGGTTTTGACGCAAGCTTTGCCTCAACAGCTCGCGGGAAACAGTCAAGCGCGCCACCGCATCCAAGGACGGACTCAGGCTGGCCGAGTTTTGTGTCTTCATGCGCTTGCCTTGGCAGTGAGCAATAGAGCGTGATCAGCCGCCAGCTGCTGGCGAAAATTCGCAAACATGGCGCTGTCGCTGCTAGACCTTGCGCTGGCAGACCAAAGGCAAGTCAGCGCGGCAAGCAAAGGCAGCAAGGGCACAGCGAACAACATCCACGCCGAATGAATCTGTTGCGGCGCCGTCACCGCCCACAGCACAAGCGCGACACCGGCCAAGCCCATGCTGAGGCTGATGCCGCAGATCGCCGCTGCATACAGCAGCAGGCGTTTGCGCAAGGCACGCTTGGCCAATCCAAACTCGTCACCGAACAGGTCCGCATAGGCCAGCGCATGCTGGGTCAACACAGCCGGTTGGGTGGTGAACAGGTGAATCAAGGCCTGCAGCATGGCGACGTGGTTGCTTGTCAATCAGAGGGTCAAAAAGCCTATGGTTTCAGCGCTGGTCTCAGCCGCGCTTGCGGCTGAGCAGGCTGATCAAGGCCATCAGGGCGGCGCCAGTCGCCGCAGCCATCAGCACCGACTTGACCGGCTCTTCGCGAATGTAGTGACTGGTATTGACGCGGGCGAGGCTGGCTTGGTCGCGCAAACGCATGGACTGGGCATGCACGGCATCAACGCTTCGGTGCGCAAAGTTGCTGGCCCGGTCGGCGGCCTTGTGCAGCATCGGAAAGGTTTGGTCGCGCAATTCCTTGACCCCATTGCCGAGATTGCTCAGAGCTTGCTGCGCCAACTCTTCGGTGGTGTTCAGGGCCTTGTCGGCGGACTGAGCCGCCGAGTCGATGAGCTTGTCTGCATCGGCCAAAACGTTGGCGGCAGAATTGCCGGCGTGGTCCAGGCTGCTATTGGAAGAAACTGAGGTCTTGTTGCTACCGAACATGATGATTCCTTTGACTAAGACAGTAAATTGAGTAACGAGTTAGTTCTTGCTGATCAAGCCGAACAAGAAGCTGGCGACGGCCAACACCGCGAAGATGACGAACAAGATCTTCGCAATGCCAACGGCGCTGGCGGCGATGCCACCGAAACCGAACAAGGCGGCGATCAGGGCGATGACGAAAAAGACGACGGCGTAATGCAGCATGGTGAACTCCTGTGCAGCCGCGGACGCGGCCGAGTGGGTGAGGTGACTGAGGGAACTGGGGCGTCGCAGACGGGAGGGCTGCGGCATGCTGTCAGTGTCCGCCCAGCGACAAGCGGCAACGATAGGCGGCCTGGCTGAATCGCAGTCGGACGGCAGGACGACGCGTTGTAGGACGCAGCCGACGATTGGCGTTATGGCAAGGGTTGAGGACCTGGTGCGCTGACGTGGCCTGTTGCCGAAGACTGCCTCTTCTGCGGCAGCGCCGCTCAGCCTGGCCGGCTGCTAGCGGGCGGCACAGCATGCGCCGGCAGACTGATTTGAATCAGCGTGCCCTGCCCCGGCTTGGACGAAACCAGCAACTGCCCGCCCTCGGCCTCCACCCGCATACGCATGCCCAACAAGCCATAGGTCGAACGCGGCACCGCTTCGCTGTCAAAACCGATACCGTCATCCCGCACCGACAACGTCACCAGCCCATCAACTTGCTGCATCTCCAGCCAAATCTGCTGGGCCTGGGCATATTTTGAGATATTGGTCACGGCCTCTTGCACCACCCGGTAAACAATGATCTCAGCGCCGCTGGCCAGCTCGACCGGCGACAAGTCGCAATGCGATTGCAAACCTTTGGCCTCGGCGAAATCACGCACCAAGATCTCCAGCGTGGGCACCAGGCCCAGGTTGTTCAGGGTTGAGGGGCGCAAGTCTTCAATGATGTGGCGGCCCAAGGCAATGCTGGCGTTCAGCGTGCCGACCAGATGAGCCAGCCGCTCCAGGGCCTCAGGCGCGCCGGGCACCATATTGCTCAAACGCGACTTGATGCGCGCCGCATCGAGTTTGGCCGAGGTCAATAGCGCGCCCAGCTCGTCGTGAAGGTCGCGCGCCAGGCGGCCCCGCTCGTCCTCACGCGCGGTCAGCAAATGTTTCGTCAAATCGGTCAGCATCAGCGTGCTGATGCCCGCCTCGTCTTGCAACTGATCACGATCTTCCTGCAAGGTCTGCCTGGAATCCGATGTCTGTTGCTTCAAAATCAAGGCCTGGCGCAGGTACAAAAACAAGGCCAGCAGGCTGCTGGCACAAAGTGCCGCAAGGCCAATGCGGCTGACCGTCAAAATAAGTTTCAACTGGTCTCGTTGCCGAGCAAAGCGCGCCGTCTCCAGCTGCAGCAGCTCGGCGATGTCAGCCCGCAACAGATCCATCTGCGCCTTGCCTGCCCCCCCCTTCACCAGCGCCAACGCCTGCTCCGGCCGCCCTTCAGCCGCCCAGGCAATGGTCTGGGCCAGCACCTGCTTCTTGGCCAATTGCAGCTCGTTGATATGCGCCAACAAGGCGCGGAAACTGCTGTCTCGCCCGTACTCCAAACTCAATACCTGCATGGCTTCTTCGCTGTCCTTCAGCCCCTGCAGATAGGGTTCAAGATAGGTCTTGTCGGCCGTGAGTAAATAGCCGCGTTCGCCGGTTTCGGCGTCCAACATACCCACCAGCAGCAGCCCCGTCGTGACTTTGAGCTTGGCAATCGCCGCCATTTCGTCGATTGTGGAATTGGCGCGCTCGAAGGAATGCTCGCTCAAAAAAACAATCGCCAGCGCCGCCAGGCAGGCCAAAGGCAGGACCATCGGGCTGCGCTTTGCCACGGTGAAAAGATTCATATGCTGACTCGGCTGCAAATCATGGGATCATGCCCGCCAGGAGCGCTGCTGCACACATGATTCGTATCGCAATTGTTGATGACCACGCCATCGTTCGCGCCGGCTTGAGGCAGTTCTTTGCCGACCAGATTGACTTTCAGGTGGTGGCCGAGGCCGCCACCGGCCGCGAGGCGATGGAGATTGTTCGCAAGGGCGAGATCGACGTCATCTTGCTGGACATTTCCATGCCCGACCAAAGCGGCGTGGATGCGCTGGGCGCGATCAGAGCGCGGGCGCCCGACTTGCCGGTGCTGATTCTGAGTGGATTCCCCGAAGCTCATTACGCCACCACCCTGTTGCGCCAAGGCGCCAGCGGCTACTTGAACAAAGACTGCGACCCGGAGGAGATCGTTCGCGCCATCCGCACGGTGGTCCGCGGCCGCAAATACATCACCGCGGGCGTCGCCGAACAGCTGGCCGAGGGCCTCAGCAATGGCGGCGACAGGCCGCTGCACGAGGCCTTGTCGGAACGCGAATTGCAGGTCTTCTTGCGTCTGGCCAAAGGCGAGACGATTGGTCACATGGCCGACAGCATGTCGCTCAGCGTCAAGACGGTCAGCACCTACCGCACCCGGGTGATGGAAAAAATGGGTCTGGAGTCCAACAGCGACTTGACCTACTACGCCTTGAAAAACGGCTTGATTCAGTGAGCTGACACGGCACCGGGGCTTCAAGCGAGTTCGCTGCGGCCGGTGTCCCCAGCCGCCAGGCGGCAGCAGTAGTCCAACAAGTCATCGATTTCATTGGACTTGTCAAACACCCTCGCCGCACCCAAGCCCAGGCATTTGCGTCGCATCTCTGGGGTGGCATAGTTACTCAAGACCACCATGGCATGTTGCCGTGGCAAAGCCCCGACGGCGCGCAGCACGCCGATCCCCGAACCTTGTTTCAAGAAGATGTCGACGATGGCGAGGTCGAAGGACTGTTGGTTTTGGCTCAACCATTGCACGGCCGACGCCTCATCTTCGGCCGTACCCACCACTTCAATCGGACCCAGCTCTTCCAAGGTCGCGATCAAGTTTTCGCGGATGACCGGGCTGTCCTCGACGATATAAGTCTTGAGCTTGGGCATTGAGCGGGCGGTTGTGGAATGGCCTGATACCAAGCGTTCATCATTCATTTGGCGTCGCGGCGGAGTCTGTGCAAGAGCCAGCCGAAGCCGCTGACCCTGTGTCATTTATGGATGCCCCGAGTGTGACAGTAAACACGCTGCCGCAGCACGCTGACGTGGCGCGGCTGCACGTAGGACAAAACCTACAGGCCCCGGCAAACAGCCAAGTAGGACATCAACTACGTGCACGCAAGCGGCTGTCTGCTTCCCCCCGTTGAAGTCGACTTGGACACTTCAGCAGCCGCTCGAATTCTGGAATGACTCGAATTCAGGCGCAGATGAAGACTCAACCCAGGAGACAACAATGAGTTCCAAACTGAAACTGCTGGCCGCCATCGCTGCCCTCGCTGTCGCCGCCCAGGCCGGCGCACAGGTCACATTTTACGAGCACGACAACTACGCCGGCCGCACCTTCAAGACCCAACGCAATGTCAACAATTTGGCGCGCTTCGGGTTCAACGACTTGGCCTCTTCGGTGGTCGTCGGCAGCGAGCGCTGGGAGTTCTGCGAGAACCAAGATTTCGGCGGGCGCTGCGTCATTCTGCGGCGCGGCAACTATCTGTCCTTGTCCGCCATGGGATTGAATGACCGCGTGACCTCGGCGCGTGCGGTCAGCGCCAAAGCCAATTACGACGACGAGCGCTACGGCCCGGCGCCGGTCTCTACCTATGACGCCAGGCGCCGCAACAACGAGCGGCTCTATGAAGCCGACGTGACCTCGGTGCGCGCCGTGATGGGCCAGCCGCAACAGCGCTGCTGGGTTGAACAGCAGCAAGTCGAGCAAGAAGGCAGCAATGCCAATGTGCCCGGCGCCCTGATGGGAGCCCTGATCGGCGGCGTGCTCGGCCACCAAGTGGGCGGCGGCAGAGGGCGCGACTTGGCCACCGTGGGCGGCGTGGTCGCCGGCGGCGTGGTCGGCTCGCGGATCGGTGGCAACTCGAGGCAGGCGCGCACACAAGAGGTTCAGCGTTGCCGCGAAGAAGCCGGCAACGGCCGCCCGGCCTACTGGGACGTTGCCTACAGCTTCAGAGGCCGAGACCACCATATGCAGATGAGTTCGCCCCCCGGCAAGACCGTCACCGTCAACCGCCAAGGCGAGCCAAGAACCTGACGCCGCGCGGTGCTGCGGCTGCGTACAAGTAACAAAGCAGTCGTAGGACATTGACTACTCCAATAAGCGACGTAGTCCGGTTTGCGCAGCGTCTGTAGGCCAGCACACTGAGTGCTCGCTAAGCCCCCATCTCAAGAGGTCTTCATGAGCATCATTCTGTTGTCGCTGACCGCGCTGGCTTTTGTTGCCTCATGTGGATTGGCCATCTTCTGCTGGTTCGCCGCAGAGTCTTTGCAGGCCGAGACGGGGCACTACGCGCTGGAGGGCAGCCAAGTCTTCACAGACTGAACGCAGCCTAAGCGCAAATGTTTGCTTTCTTCATCCACCACCAAAGACCAAGGAACACCATGAAATCCAACTTCAAGATCAAGGCCTCCATCGTGCTGGCCGCCCTCTTCTGCCTGCCCGCTGCGCAAGCCGCTTTGTCGTCCAAGGACGATTACAAGGCCCAAAAGACGCGCATTGCCGCCGACTACAAGACCGAAAAGGCAGCTTGCGCATCGCTGAGCGGCAACGCCAAGGACATTTGCGTTGAAGAATCCAAGGGCCGCGAAAAAGTCGCTTTAGCTGAAGCCGAGTTTGCCCACACCGGCACCAGCAGCGACGGCAATAAAGTGACCGTCGCCAAAGCCGAAGCTGCCTACGCTGTCGCCAAAGAAAAATGCGATGACAAGAACGGCAATGACAAGGATGTGTGCGTCAAGGAAGCCAAGGCGGCCGAAACCAAGATTCTTGCCGACGTCAAGATGGGCAAGAAAATTGATTCGGCCATGCAAGACGATCTGAAAACACAGCGCGACGCCAACTACAAGGTCAGCATTGAAAAATGCGACGCGC
>JADMJQ010000135.1:44152-48508 GCA_018780415.1 Roseateles sp.
GCTGGAGATGCCAAGTCAAGCTGTGTTGCGAACGTGAAAGCGACATACGGCAAGGGTTGATGGTTAGCGGGACGGCCACAGGCCGTCGCTCCGCAAATCTCATGTACTTCATTGCGCCCGCATCTTGCGGGCGCTTTTTTTTGTGTCTTTCAACCCGCTTTGTGACCGAGCTCCGCCTGGGCAACTGACCCGCATCCGGTCAACGTCCAGCGGCGATTGCACAAAAGTACATAAAAGGACGCGCAGGCGACCGCATCTACGGTGGGGGTTTGCATAATCCAGCCTTCAGCAGCTTGGGCATTTAGGCCAAGCATCGAAAGCAAATTCACACTCTGAGTGCCACCCCATGCACAAAGACCTCAAGGATGTCACAGATGATCAGCGCCATTGAGTCCGCCGTCCTTGAATGGCAAACGCTGCTCGGAGCGCCCCAAGTACGGCTCGACGCTGACAGCCTTGCCCCCTACGCCAACGACACCACGGGTACGCGCCGGCGTATACCGGTCGCGCTGCGGCCCTTGTCCGCACAGCATATTCCGGCCATTTTGCGCATTGCTCAGCACTACAAGACCCCGATCTACCCGATCAGCACCGGCAACAACTGGGGTTATGGCAGTGCCCTGCCAGCGCAAGATGACTGCGTCCTGCTGGATTTGTCCCAGCTGCAGGAAATCAAGCATTTCGACGCCGAACTCGGCGTTGTCACCGTCGAGCCCGGTGTCACGCAAGGCATGCTCGCCGCATTCCTTGAAGCGGGCTCCCACCCCTTCTTGGTTCCCGTGACGGGTGCCGGCCCAAATTGCAGCTTGCTGGGCAATGCGTTGGAGCGAGGCTATGGCGTGACTCCCCACACCGATCATTTCGGTGCGGTGACCGACCTAGAAGCCGTGCTGGCCGACGGCAGCATCTACCGCAGCGCCTTGCGCGAGGCCGGCGCGGAAGAAACGGCCCGTCTCTTCAAATGGGGTATCGGGCCCTACTTCGACGGCCTGTTTACCCAAAGTGGCTTTGGCGTGGTCACCCAGATCAGCATTGCGTTGGCCCGGCGCCCGCAGAGCGTCAAGATTTGCCTTTTTAGCCTCGACGACGACGCGCTCCTGGAGCAAGGCGTCGACTGCATTCAACGCATTTTGCGCAGCCTACCGGGCATTGTCGGTGGCGCCAATCTGATGAACCGGCACCGCATGCTGGCGATGGCGGCCCCCTACCCTCGCGACAGCATTGGCCCGGACGGATTGATTCCGGCCGCCTTGATTGAAACCATGGGCAAGCAGTACCAAATCCGCCCATGGACAGGCTTCATCACGCTCTACGGCAGCAAGCGCGTCGTCGCGGCAGCTCAGGCGGACATCAAAGCCATTTTGAGCGGCTGCGCGAGCCGCGTACTCTTTTTGTCCGGCAAGCAGGCGCAAGACTTGGCCCGTTTGGCCAAACTCATACCCGGCCAAAGCGGGCAGCGGCTGGCGCGAACCGCATCCACATTGGCTCTGTCCTTGGACCTGGTGAACGGCAAACCCAACGAAACCGCCTTGCCCTTGGCCTATTGGCGCAACCCGGCAGCGCCCAAAGCATCCTGGCGTGACCCGGCCCGCGATGGCTGCGGACTGATTTGGTACGCACCGCTGGTACCCATGCGCGCTGAGGCCGTGCGGCAATACGTGAGCATGACCGAGCGCATCACCAGGGCGCACGGCATCGAACCCTTGATCACCTTGACCAGTGTCAATGACAAGGTCTTTGACAGCACCGTACCGATACTGTTCAACGCCAGCGCGGACGCCGAAGCGGACAGTGCCAAACGTTGCTATCAAAACCTGCTTGACGAGGGCGCTGCGGCCAATTTCTTGCCCTACCGCATCGGCGTTTCCAGCATGCCCTGGCTGTCGAATCGGCTGGACGCATCAAGACATGTCCACCAAAGGCTGAAGGAGGCGCTCGACCCATTGGGCATACTTTTACCTGGGCGCTACCTCTAAGCGGTGTCGGTATTCTTTACAGTCGATTCACTAGCCGGCATTCATCCTTAAGGATAGAACGGAAAAAATCAAACAAATCAATGACTTAAGATTGAATTCATAGTACTGGCACGGATCGTGCTGATGAGTAAGAGAACAGGCCTACGCCTCTTCCAACCTCAACAGGAGCAACTCCATGAAATTCATCAAGAAAACTCTGGCCGGCGTCGCAATGCTGGCTTGCTTGGCTTCCGCCCAAGCCTCGCTGGTTACCGTTCAAGGCATCTCCTGGGATCCAGATTCAGTGGTTCCTGCCGACTTCCAAGCCAGCGCAACTTTGGCTCAGTGGTACCAAACAGCGGGCGGCTACAACCCAACCGGCCCAGTTGCCGTGTTCGGCAATCCCTTCAGCCTGCTGAACACCTACGTGACTGGCGCTGGCAAGATGGCCACCGTCAACGGCGTCAACCAGGTCCCAGGCGATCCAAACCCAGAAACAAACCCATCGGTGGTTGCTCCTGGCCGCGAAATGACCTACACCTTTGGCGGCATCAAGATCACCAACGTGACTTGGGACGGCAATCCCTTGAATTCCCCCGTGTTCACGTTCGATCTGACGAGCTCGTTCTTCAACGTATTTTCTGACAGCAGCAAGAACTTCTCCGAAGGCTCCGGCCTTGCAGGCCAAGTCAATGCCGGTGACACCGACTTTGCCACACCGTTCTTGACCGGCAAGTTCGATGAATTTGCTTCCAACACGACACTCGGCGGCGCTGGAACCTTGAATGGCTTCGGCAATGGCCTGATTTCCGTGACCGGCGGCGCTGCATTTGGCAACTTTGACACCGATGGCACGCAGTCGACGACCACAGGCCTGTGGTCTGATCTGAGCTTCTCTGGCTCTTCGCAGATTCGCGTTGGTTCGTCAATGTCTTCGGTCGCAACTGGCGAATTCCAAGGTAATACCATTCCAGAGCCAACAAGCTTGGCCTTGGTTGGTCTGGCCTTGCTGGGCCTGGGTGCAGCTAGCCGCGCCCGCCGCAACAACGGTTAATTCTTCAGCGTGATCAAAAATCCCCGCCTTGTGCGGGGATTTTTTTTGACGTATAGTATTTCAGATTCTTAGATAATATTTGAAAATACATCATGCGCAGAATGCACTTATTCGAAATTGAGGATCAACCTTGGTTGCCATCATCAATTCGAAACGGCATCACTGATTTTCTGCAATTTGCAGTTGAACAAGGCAATCTATATAAGAATTTTTCTGTCAGGCTGGCCAAAGTGCTGCGCGCTCAGCAAGTCGAGCAAATTGTCGATCTGTGTGCGGGCGGTGGTGGTCCGGGGCTTTCAATGCTGAAAAATATTCCCGAAATAAATGCCGGCAAAGTAAAAATTCACCTGACAGATTACTATCCCAATCTACCCGCATTCGCCGAGCTCGCAAGCACCAACCCGCATTGCTTTACCTACACGGCGGAACCAGTATCCGCCTTAGATGTACCCAGCCATCTAAAAGGTTTCCGTACGCTGTTCTCGTCGTTCCATCACTTCGACCAGACTGACGCGCAAACAATCATTGCTGACGCCATCAATAGCCGGCAGGGCATTGCAATTGCCGAATCCACTCAACGGCATCCATTGCTGATTGCCTATATGTTTGTGACGCCGATCCTCGTGCTCATAACATCCCCATTTCAAAAGCCATTTAGATGGTCGAGACTTTTTTGGACCTATGCAATCCCGATTGTCCCAATTGCGGTCGCTTTTGATGGCATCGTCTCTTGCTTGCGGACTTACACGCCCGCAGAGTTGATGGGGCTTGTGGCCAATATCCCGAACTCATCCCAATATGACTGGGATGCTGGGGTGGAGCGCATTGGCTTCCTCCCTATCGGCGTTACCTACCTGATCGGAACACCCAAATCATTGCCTGAGTAAATAGTCATGGGCAAGGTTTCAGTGCATTCTTTACTCTATGGTTCGGCTACCACTTTCGAAAGCATGTCCACCACATGCGCGCTGGGTATCCCATAACTAATCCCAGTTGGATTAGTTAAGGCCGACTCCCGGCCACCTTTCACCAGTACGCTGTTCATCACGCCAATCACCTGTCCAGACTCAATATCAAAGATGGGCCCGCCGCTATTGCCAGGATAAGCAGTGGCGTCCAACTGATAGACATTGAAGCTCCCGGTCCGCAAGCCTCGGATAGCACGCGCATTGAGCTGATTTGAAGTTGGCGCCGGAAGATTCATCGCCGCTACCGATGAGATATACCCCTGGTGTGTCACGTGCGAAAACCCCAATATGCCGCCCACCGGGAAACCCATAAAGGCGATTTCTGCTCCTTCGGGATAGTTGGACATTGCCAGTTGTAGTGACTTAACCGGTGGGCCCT